>CAVAWW010000007.1:0-56582 GCA_963592475.1 bacterium | reverse complement strand
ATTGGCCCGGAAAGCCCGAGAAGCCGGAAGAGCCCTCAGACCCGTCGAATCCGAGCGAGCCGCTTGATCCCTCCGATCCCGCGAGCCCGATAGTTCCCTCGACGAAGCCCGAGACCTCTAAGCCCGGCAGCGACAGCAAGGTTCCCGACACCGGCGCGGCGGTTCCCGTTATGCTTATAACTTTCGCGGGCGCGGCATTCGTTATCGGCTGCACCGCAAAGCGCAAAAAAGAAGACCGATAAAATATCAAGTGTCCGTAAAATAAATTCAGTCCCGACAGTGTAATACCTGTCGGGATTTTTCTTGTATGTAGCGTGAAGCCTTATGAGATAATTTAAGAGATTGACAGACAGGGCTCTGCGGAGCGGCTGCAATTACGGCTCCCCTGCAGGGGAGCCGGCTCGGCGGAACGCTGCGGCTGAGGGGTCGTTGTTCGGCCTTGCCGCTTTTTCCCTGTTTATTTAATTTCAATGTCCTTTTGTAGGGGTCGGCGACTCGACGACCCTTTGCCGCGACAGCGGCACGATGTGATACTATAAATTTTTTACCCACTACCTTCGCTACCTACCTTAGCTAAATATTTTATCTTCTACAGCGTTTCGGCATTTTCTTTTTATTTGAAAAAGAAAACGCCTGCAAAAGAAAAGCAAAACAGGGGGGAATCCCCCCTGTACCCCCGCGAACGCCGCACCGCAGTACATAGCTTGCTCTTCTCAGTAGGCAGCTCGGCACATTCGCCCGTAAACTCGCTTCGCTCAAACAGTACGGGCTCGTGCGGCTTGCGCAGCAAGCCGTTCCCTCGCAGTTCTCAGACAGCTTCTACCACTGCGGCGCGGCTATTGGAGGCTTGTTCCTCGAAATTTATAAAGTCGCTTGCTTTCCCTTTTGGAGAATGTCCTCATCCGTTATTTTTGTGTTCTACGGATTTAGGAAAGCTGTAAATCTCTGTATAACCCGCGGGCGGATAATATCCGCCCCAACACGGTTCAATATACGTCAGCCGCTGTATTTTTGCGGGCGAACAAAGGGTCTCCCCTACGGTGTACCGACGACAACTCCCCGCACATCGAATCGATAAAGGGTGGTTTATGCCTCACGAACATCCCGCAAAGCACCTCCGATATGATTTTCCTCGCGGTTTTTCGGGCAGGGGGATTTTTTACACAAATAAAGACTCTTTTTTCGCTGTACTTTAGTACACTTTTTTATGCTTTATCGCTTGACTATTACCGATATAAAAAGTATAATAAGTAAGCTATTGCAAATATATTGGAGGTAAACAAAATGAAGGTATTTATGATTGGCGGCACCGGCCTTCTCGGCAGCGCCGCAGCGCGTATTTTCATTGACAGAGGCCACAGCGTCAAGTCTGTTGCTCTTCCGCCCCTTCCCGAAGGAGCTCCCATCCCCGAGGAGATGGAGATCGTAATGTGCAATATTTACGAGAAGACCGACGATGAGATCAGAGAGCTTATGGCCGGTTGCGACTGCTTCGTTTTCGCCGCAGGCGTCGACGAGAGAGTCGAGTTCCCCGCACCCGTTTACGATGCTTACTACAAGTACAACATCGCTCCCCTCAAGAGACTTCTTCCCATCTGCAAGGAGCTCGGTTATAAGAAGGCCGTTATCCTCGGCTCTTATTTCTCCTACCTTGCCAAAGAGCGTCCGGATATGAAGCTCTGCGAGAAGCACCCCTATATCAGAAGCCGTATCGACCAGGAGAACGTCGCTTTCTCCTATGCCGATGACAACTTCGATGTTGCCGTTCTTGAGCTGCCCTACATCTTCGGCACCCAGCCCGGCAGAAAGCCCGTTTGGGTTATCCTTATCGAGCAGATCAAGAGAATGGACAAGCTTCCCTGCACCCTCTATCCCAGAGGCGGTACAGCAATGCTTACAGTCCGCCAGGTCGGTGAGTCCATCGTCGGCGCGGCTGAGCGCAGCACCGGTGCAAAGGCATGGCCCATCAGCTGCTACAACATGAAGTGGGCTCCGTTCCTCAAGATAGTCTACGCCGCAAGAGGCATGGGCGATAACAGAAAGATCATCGGCATCCCGCCGTGGATGATGAGAATGGGACTCAAGGGCGTCGTCAAGGAGTATGCCGAGAAGGGCATCGACAGCGGCATCAATCCCATGGGTCTTCCGGAGATCATGGATCTCGATCTCTTCATGCCCACCGACTATGCTTACAAAGAGCTCGGTGTTACTGAGGACGACATCAAGGCTGCTATCACCGATTCTATCAAGGTCAGCGTTGCTTCCTATGAAGGCAAGGTTAAGCTCCTTGAGATGAAGGGTGAATAATTAAAACATACACTCATTTTCGGCGGAACTTTTATGTTCCGCCGAAATAGTGCTTTTTAGAAGCTTTTATATCCCTGCCGTATTTGGCGGCGGCGCGGTCGTTTGACGGGGGTTTTTTCGTCAGGACGCACAAAGATGTGCTCTTGTTTTTGTGCGCGCTGACGGAAAAACGACCATCCGCAGACCGCTTTCAACTTTTATCATCACAAATTTTTCAGGAATGGGTGAATTCTTTTGGCAAAGAGAGAAGACGTAAGAAATATAGCCATAATAGCGCACGTCGACCACGGCAAGACCACCCTCGTCGACGAGATGCTCAAGCAGAGCGGCATATTCAGAGCCAACGAGCAGGTTCAGGACAGAGTCATGGACTCCAACGACCTTGAGCGTGAGCGCGGAATAACAATACTTTCAAAGAACACCGCCGTCCACTATAACGGCGTGAAAATCAATATCGTTGACACTCCCGGCCATGCTGATTTCGGCGGCGAGGTCGAGCGTATACTCATGATGGTCGACGGCGTGCTTCTGCTCGTCGATGCGTTTGAGGGCTGCATGCCCCAGACGCGCTTCGTCCTCAAGAAAGCTCTTGCGCTCAAGAAGAAAGTCCTTGTTGTTATCAATAAAGTCGACAGACCCAACGCGCGTCCCGCAGAAGTTGTTGACGAGGTCATTGACCTGTTCATCGACCTCGGCGCCGAGGAGGATCAGCTCGACTTCCCCGTTGTCTACGCTTCGGCAAGAGACGGCTATTCCTCGCTCGATCCCAATGTCCGCTCGGGCGATATGCGTCCCCTGCTCGACTCAATTCTCGAGCATATCGAAGCTCCCGACGGCGACGTCGATGCTCCGCTTCAGATACTCTTCACGAGCCTTGACTATGATGATTATATCGGCAGAATAGGCGTCGGCAGAGTTGAGCGCGGCAGAGTCAAGAAGAACGAGCCGATAGTGCTCTGCAAAACGGACGGCACTCAGGAGAATGTCAGGGTATCGCGCCTCTATCAGTTTGAGGGACTCTCGCGTGTCGAGGTCGATTCCGCCGCCGCGGGCGATATCGTCTGCATCTCCGGCATCAGTGATATAAATATCGGCGAAACCGCCTGTTCACCGGACTGCATCGAGCCGATGCCTTTCATAAAAATAGACGAGCCCACGATATCCATGAATTTCATGGTCAACGACAGCCCGTTCGCAGGCCGCGAGGGCAAGTTCGTTACCTCGAGAAATATCAGAGACCGCCTGTTCAAGGAGGTCGAGACGAACGTCAGCATGCGCGTTGAAGAGACCGATTCGACCGATACCTTCAAAGTCTCCGGGCGCGGCGAGCTGCATCTTTCCATTCTCATTGAGACCATGCGCCGTCAGGGCTACGAGTTCCAGGTTTCGCGCCCGAAGGTCATTCTCAAAGAGATAAACGGCAAGACTTGCGAGCCTATGGAGCTGCTCATAGTCGAAGTTCCCGAGCAGTATGTCGGCGCAGTTATAGAGAAGCTCGGCTCCCGCAAGGGCGAGCTTGTCAACATGGGCACGCGTGACGGCGGCGCAACTCATCTTGAGTTCCGCATCCCGTCGAGAGGACTCATCGGCTACCGCGCCGAGTTCCTCACCGACACCAACGGCAACGGCATCATGAACCAGCTGTTCGACGGCTACGAGCCCTATAAGGGCGAGATAGTCACCCGTGAGCGCGGCTCGATAGTCGTCCACGAGACCGGCGTGAGCACCGCATACGGTCTGTTCAACACTCAGGACAGAGGCAGGCTGTTCATCCCTGCAGGCGTCGAAGTCTACGAGGGTATGATAGTCGGCGAATGCGCCAAGAATGAAGACATAGTTTGCAACATCTGCAAGAGCAAGCATCTGACCAACACCCGTGCATCGGGCTCCGACGACGCGCTGCGCCTCGTGCCCTATACGGAGATGAGTCTCGAGCAGTGCATGGAATTCATAAAGGACGACGAACTGCTTGAAGTCACGCCCAAGTCGCTCAGACTCAGAAAGCGCATTCTCTCGAAGGAGAAGAGACTCAAGCAGCAGTTCAGAGGCAAGTAATCTGAAAGGGGAGACAGGAATGACACAGCGCCGATCGGTTGCTCTGGGCAGCTTTGACGGACTCCATCGGGGTCACAGGGCTGTGCTCGACCTCGCTCTCTCGTTTGAAAAAGACGGCTTCGAGCCGTGCGCCCTCGTCTTTGACGAGCACCCGCTGAAGGTTGTCGGCGCGGGAGCTCCACCGGAGCTGATGACCCCGCAGGCGCGCGACGAAATGCTCGAAAGCCTCGGCATAACCGTCAAAAAGATATCGTTCGGGCGCATCGCCGATATGTCGGCGGAGCAGTTCGTCAATGATATTTTGATAGGCGAGCTGAACGCGGGCGCGGTATGCTGCGGCTACAACTACCGCTTTGCGAAGAGCGCCGCCGCGGATTCGCGCGACCTCGAAGAGCTCTGCAAGGCGCACGGAATTTTGTGCGCCGTGGCGGAGCGCACCGACTATAACGGCGCGGCGATAAGCTCGACGAGGATAAGAAACGCGCTTGCCGATGGCAATATCGAAGACGCAAATGCCATGCTCGGGCGCGAATTTTCCTATAAATTCACCGTTGTCAGCGGCGACAGGCGCGGCAGGCTGATAGGCGCGCCGACGATAAACCAGCATTTCCCCGAGGGCTTCATCGTCCCGAAGTTCGGCGTATATGCTTCGGCAGTGCCGATAGACGGAGAACTGCACGCGGCGGTCACGAACATCGGACGCCGCCCGTCGTTCACCTGCGACGATCTGCGCAGCGAGACCTGCATAACCGACTTCTCCGGCGACCTCTACGGAAAAAATGTCGAGGTAAAATTGCTCAGATATATCCGGCCTGAAAGGGTCTTCGATTCGCTCGATTCGCTCGGCGATCAGATAGCCACCGACGCACAGACGGCAAGAGAAATTTTCAACAGCATAGAAAAATAATAACCGCAGCCGCCCGAGGATTGATCCTCAGGCGGTTGTTTTGCTTCGTTCAAGGTCACAGTAGTGGCGGATATCATCCGCCCGCGAAATCTGAACAACTTTATTGCGCGGGATTTGTAGGGTGCGGCGACTCGACGCACCGATGCCGCGAAAGCGGCACGAAATCTTTATAAACATTTATCCTACCGCATAGTGGCGAATATTATAACACGCGAAATTCGCACGGATTTATTGATACACAACCCCGCACCCAAAATTCAATATGGAAAACACCTGCGCGGCATGATATAATCGATGTGTAAAAGCATTTTGACACGGAAAATGCGCAGATGTAAAACGCTTTTGATAGACACACGGCTGTTTTTTGCGTAAACTGAAAGCGAAAAAAGGAGGCGCGGCAGATGGATATCGGAAAGAAGCTCAGGGACGCGAGAAACGCGGCTAAATTGACTCAGGAGAGCGCGGCGGAGTCGCTCGGCGTGAGCCGCCAGACCGTATCGAATTGGGAGACGGGCAAGACCTACCCCGATATAGTGAGCGTCATAAGAATGAGCGACCTCTATTCCGTCAGCCTCGACTGCCTGCTGAAGGAGGAAAAAACCGTGTCAAACGATCTCAACTATCTCAACTATCTCGAAGAGAGCACAAATGTCGTCAAGAGCCGCCGCAGACTCGGAAAGCTCGTACTCGTCGCCGCATATCTCGTCATATGGGCGGTGTCGGTCGCGTTTTTCTGGCTCGCCGCCTCCGGGTCGGACGCGGGCGCGTACGCCGTGCTCGTTATATGGGGCGCAATCCCGCTGACCACATTCGCTATCTCCCTGCTCATAGGCGCAAACGGCTATTGGGGCAGAAGAAAATGGTGGGTGGTGCCCATTCTCGCTCTTATGTACACCCTCATTCCGTTTCTGACCTTCACCCTCGCCAACGCCGCTTCAACGGGCGTTTCCGCAGGCGATATAGCGGTGAACCTCGACGATTTAATCACCCTGCCCATAGGTGCAGCCGTCTCCGCCGCAGGTCTTGCGATTGGCACGGGCATAGAGAAGCTCAGGACGCGCAAAAAGCGTGAGGATTAAATTGCCGCCTTGGGATATGTAAAAAGTAAGGAGCGGATATCATCCGCCCGCGAAATCTGAACAACTTTATTGCGCGGGATTTGTAGGGTGCGGCGACTCGACGCACCGATGCCGCGAAAGCGGCACGAAATCTTTATAAACATTTATCCTACCGCATAGTGGCGAATATCATAATCCGCAAAATTTGCACGGATTTATTGGTACACAACCCCCCAAAAAATTCAATATAGAAAACATCCGCGCGGAGTGATATAATCGGTGTGTAAAAATATCCTGACACAAGAGAGCACAAAAAGTCAGGAATAAAAAATTCCTTCGCTCTATAATGTTCTTGCACAGGGAGGGAAAGCATGGACTGGATAACAGGGATAAGCAAAGCGATAGACTATATTGAGGAGCACATCATGGAGCCCACGGATTACGCGCGGGCGGCGAAAGAGGCCTGTTCGTCGCCGTTTAATTTTCAGCGCGTGTTCGCTCTGCTGTGCGGCTATACGCTCGGCGACTATGTGCGTATGCGGCGGCTCACCCTCGCCGGGGAAGAGCTGCTCTCGACGGACGCAAAGGTTATCGATGTTGCCCTCAAATACGGCTATGACTCGCCCGAGAGTTTCTCGCGCGCGTTCACCCGCTTTCATGGCGTATCCCCGTCCGCAGTCCGAAAGGGCGCGGCCATCCGCTCGTTCTCCCGCATCTGTGTTAAACTCATTTTAACAGGAGGCAGCATTATGGAGTACAGAATAGAAAAGAAACAGGCGGCGAAGATTATCTGCCGCCGCAGGGAGTTCACAAAGCCCGGCGACGACTACACGAACATGGAGATACCCGAGTTCTGGAACGAGTGCGGACGCGACGGGAGCATTCAAAAGCTCTGCGGGTATATCAAAGACAGCGCGCAGTTCAAAGGACTTCTCGGCGTGTGCTTCTCGACCGAGATGACGGACAGCGGCTTCCCCTACGGCATCGGCGCGGAGTATGACGGCGAGTCCGACCCGCAGGATTTCGAGATTGTGGAGATTCCCGCCTATACCTACGCGGTGTTCACCGTGCGCGGCAGGATGCCCGACGCGTTCAGGGAGACCTACAGAAAGATATGCACCGAATTCTTCCCGCAGAGCGGCTATGAATACGGCAACGGCGTTGAGATTGAGGTCTATCCCTCGGCGGACGTGCAGAACCCTGACTATACCTGCGAGATATGGATCGCAGTCAAACCGAAAAAGTAAATATTTTTTCGCCGGAGCTCGTTTGGGTTCCGGTTCTTTTTATCTTGAGGAAAGGCGGAAAGAATGTTATACTTATTGAAGAAAGCAATATTGAAAGGAAAACGCCGATGAGAAGATTCTTGAAATTCTTTGCCCGTATATTTGTGCTTTTGCTCGGGCTTTCGCTGTGCATTTCGCCGCTCGAGGGCTTTGCAGCCTATAATTTTGAATACAAGCAGGCGGTCGGCAATCCGCTCAAAGGCTTCATGCCGTTTTATAAACAGGGCGGCGCCGACGACAGTGTGCCTTATAGCATGGAGTGGTTCTATGTTCCGCTCTCAGCGCTCATGTCCGACAGCGGCGAATACACTATCCGCGAGGGGCTTGAGCCGTATCTTGAAGAGATATCGGCGCGCGGGAATCAGGCGGTTTTCAGAGTCTATTTAGACTATCCCGGATCGGGTATCGGCGAAAAAGCCGTGCCGCAGTTCATCTGGGATATGGGTATAAAAAAAGAGCACTACGACGAATACGGCGGAGGCTGGTGCCCCGACTATTCGGATGACAGGCTCATTGATATCCTCTGCAATTTTGTGCGCGAGCTGGCACGCGAATACGACGGCGACCGCCGCATAGCCTATATCACAACGGGGCTTCTCGGTCACTGGGGCGAGTGGCATGTCTGCCTGCCGGAGCTCGAAGCTTCAAAGGAGCAGAAGGCAAAAATCATCTCCGCATTTACTGAAAATTTCAAGACCACGCGCATTCTGACCCGCTATCCCGATACTCCCGGCACTACGCGTAGCGGCAATGTCGGCTTCCACGACGATTCTTTCACCCACTCGACGCTCTATGACAAAAACTGGTATTTTATGTCCAAGATGAAGAAAGCGCACCAGACCGGGGTCTGGAAAAATCAGCCAATCGGCGGCGAGTTCCGCCCGGAGGGGCAGTCGGCGTTCTTGTCCGGCACGCCGCTCGACGGATATCAGGACTACTCCGAGTGCGTCAACGCGACCCACTGCTCGTGGCTGATGATGGCAGGCGCGTTTGAAGAAAATCTCGGCGCGGACGAAATCGAGCGCGCCAAAACAGCTTCGGCGGCTCTCGGCTATGATTTTACTGTCACAGACGCGAGAGTGATGAAAATTTTCGGCAGAACTTATGCTTTCGTTACGATAAAAAACACGGGTGTCGCCCCGATATACTACGATCTCGGCGTGTCTTTCGGCGTCGGGAACGGGAAAAACACACAGTGGACTCAAGCAGAAAATCAAAAGCTCTGCCGCCTTATGCCCGGAAAAAGCGCAATGTTCTCGGCGCAGATAAGCATAGATGACGGGCAATCGCTCTTCGTCCGCATTGAAAAGCCGCTCGAAAACGGGAAGCCGATACGCTTCTCCAACTCGTCCGAGCTGCAGTGCGCCGACGGTTCGCTCCTGCTTGGAAACATGATGAGGTTCTGATATGGACGAAAAATACAAAGTGTTTTATCAAGGCTCGCTATACGGTCACTTCGGGCGCGACCACGCGGGCAAAGAGATTGCAGTCAATAAAAGCTTCACTTGGGGCAATGAAGAATGGCTCGTGCCGTCCGTATATTTTTGCGGCAAGGGACTCGTTGCAGATATGTTCAAAAAGGTGAGCGTTGACAGCTTTCGTGAGTTTATAGAAAAATTCGGGCTCGATGAAAACAGCGATTGTGACGACTTTTCAGAGACTCATCAGGCTGAAATAGAAGCTGAAAATCCGCTGAACGGCGATATATTCGCCTCAATTCAATTCGGCGGCAGAAGAAGCGATATGGAGTTTTCAAGCTCCGACTGCTGGAATCCGCTTTTTCCAGACAGTGGCGATGCGGCGGAAGCTTTGCTCGACAGATACGGGCTCGATAAATCTTTTTGCTGGCTCGCAGTGAGGATGAGTATCCCGTGGCGCGGCAGAAAACCGAAAAAATCAGATTCCCTGACCCTGCAACTTCGCGCGGAAAAGATACCCGTCCCGGGAGCGCATTTCAAGGCGAATCGCCCCGGCGACAAGACAGATTTTATAAACCCTGTGACCGGGGAAAAGCATACGCTGACAGTGACGGCTGTCGAACAGCAAAAGTTTTCAAAGCTGCTGCATATCAGCGGAAAAGAACCGCCGCTGTGTACAATAATGGATTATGACATCTCGCCGGAAATTCCGAGGGATGAGATATCCGTGAATGACTGCTCTAAGCCGGAGAAACCGCGCGGGATTCTCGCGCCCCGCGGCAAAGCGGCGTCGGCAATAGGCATTATCGGCGGCGCGGACGGTCCGACCGTTATAGCTACATCGTCGGCGAGCGGACGAACGGCTTGCTCGTCACTGCACTATGAGCCCCAATATGAGCCGGATTGGTGCATGGTGTTTTATAAGAAGCCGAAAGAAGATATTGAAGTTGAACTGATATAGAAAGCGCCGAATGTTAGGCGTTTATAAAACAGTTTTAGCCCCGGCAGTAATGACTGTCGGGGCTTTTTAATACAAACATTTGCAAAATAAAAGCGAGCAATCCAGCAGCTTTTATAATCGGGCTTCCAATAGCCGCGCCGCAGTGTTCGATAAGTCAACTAAGAGGAGCGAGGGAACGGCTTGCGAAGCAAGACGCATAACCCTCTCAAAACATAGTCGCCTATCGCCCTTGGAGCGGGCGCTATGCTCCTTGTTTTTCGCCAACATCGCCTCGCTTCATCCGCCACCGGCGGCGCTTCGGCGACGTTGCCCGTACTGTTTGAGCGAAGCGAGTTTACGGGCGAATGTGCCGAGCAACTAACGGAGAGCCGCAGGCTAAGTACTGCGGCGTGGCGTTCACGGGGTTTCGGGGCGCAGCCCTGAGGTTGCTTTTCTTTTGCAGGCGTTTTCTTTTTTAAATAAAAAGAAAATGCCGAAACGCGGGAAGTATAAAATATTCGATTGTTGTAGGACGCGAAGGTAGGGTGCATAGCCTGCAAATTATTCATATCGTGCCGCTTTCGCGGCAACGGTGCGTCGAGGTCGCCGCACCCTACAAAGAGGCGAATCAATAAAATTGTGATAGATTCTGCGACAAATCCCAATTTGTCAAACTGATACGCCGTACTTCTACAAACCTTTGGGTGTACAACATAATAAAAACCGACCCATATTTCATAGGTCGGTTTAACTGTTTTATGAACGCCTGCTATCCGCAGTCCCGTTAAGTTTATTCCGGAAGCGAGTCCATGTAGTTCTTGTAGTGAGCAAAGACGATGCCGGGCTCCTGAAGGTCGGGGTTCCAGCGCTTGACCCATTCGAGGGAGAAGAAGCCGTCGAAACCGGCTCTGTCAAGCAGAGTTACCGCATCCGCAACGGGCACGTCGCCGTAGCCCATCATGCGGTATTCGACTCTCGAGCCGCGCATGACGGAGTCCTTCAGGTGAACATGCTTGACATAGGTGCCGAGAGCCGCAAAAGTCTCTACCGGGCTCTCACTGCCGAAGCGCACCGTGTGGTGGACATCCCAGAGCACGCCGCAGTTGTCGCTGCCGGCTCTGTCGAGGAACGCGAGCATCGCCTTTGAGCTCGAAAGGTCGCCGTTGGTCTCGATAAGCGGAGTGACGCCCCTCTTTGCGCCGTATTCGCACAGCTGGCGGTAGAGTCCCGCGCCGAGCGTGAAATCGCCGACGGTGATGTGCGGCTCGCCCGTGCCCATGACGCGGACATATTTCACTCCGAGCTTCTGCGCGAGGTCGATATAGTCGCACGCCTCAAAGAACGAGTCCTGCGCTCTGTCGCGCACAGCTAAAGTAGCGCCCGAGGTCAGCGAGGGGATAACAAGCCCCGTCTCTGCGATTTTTGCCTTTGTGTGCTCGATGTTGACATCCGAAAACTCCGGGATCTCCAGAGCGTTTATCTTGTCGCCGATTCCTCTTATTTCCACGCCGCCGAAGCCGAGATCCTTAGCCGTTGCAACGACCTCTTTGAGCGTCCAGCGCGGGCAGCCGAGGGTTGAAAATGATAGTTTCATCGTAACAGATCCTTTCGTAATATTCTTTTACGCAGTTTCTATTGAGTCGTCGCTCTGAAGCGAATATTTTTCGACCGCCATGTCGCGCAGAACAAATTTCTGAATTTTTCCGCTCGCGGTCATCGGGAATTCGTCCATTATCCAGACATATTTCGGTATCTTGAAGAACGCGACATTCTCTTTGTAGTATGCCTTGATTTCATCCTCGGTCATATCCTCGCCCTCTTTGAGGATGACGCAGGCGCAGACCTCTTCGCCGTATTTCTTGCTCGGCACGCCGATGACCTGAACATCCTTGACGCGCTCGTTGTGATAGAGGCACTCTTCAAGCTCCTTGGGATATATATTCTCGCCGCCGCGGATTATCATATCCTTGAGCCTGCCCGTGACTTTGTAGTAGCCGTTCTCGTCGCAGACCGCGAGGTCGCCGAAGTGGAGCCA
Source organism: bacterium (assembly GCA_963592475.1). Classification (GTDB taxonomy): domain Bacteria; phylum Bacillota; class Clostridia; order Oscillospirales; family Acutalibacteraceae; genus CAG-177. Next base: position 44,576 of record CAVAWW010000007.1, on the reverse strand, counting down.
GCCGTCCTTGTCTATCGCCTGTGCGGTGGCTTCGGGCATCTTGTAGTAGCCTTTCATTATGTTGTAGCCGCGCGCGCAGAATTCGCCTATCTGACCCGCGGGCAGAGTCTCGCCCGTGTTCGGGTCAACTATCTTGCACTCGACTCCCGGGAACGCCTTGCCGACCGTTGCGCAGCGCGTCTCGAGGGAATCTTCTGTAGTTGTCATCGTGCAGCCGGGCGCCGCCTCGGTCTGACCGAAAACGATAACTATATCGCGCATGTTCATCTTCTCGCTGACGTCGTACATCGTCTTTATCGGGCAGGGCGAGCCCGCCATGATGCCCGTGCGCATATGAGAGAAATCATATTTGTCGAAGTCCGGGTGCTCGAGCATCGCGATGAACATCGTCGGCACGCCGTGGACTGCGGTGCAGTGCTTCGTCACGAGCGCGTCCATGACCTTTTTTGCGTTGAACATATCGATAGGCACAAACGGAGTTCCGTGTGAGATGCAGGACATGAGCGCAAGCACCATGCCGAAGCAGTGGAAGAACGGAACCGTGATGCACAGTCTGTCTTCATGGGTGAACTTCATGCCGTCGCCTATCGTCTGGCCGTTGTTGAGAATGTTGTAGTGGGTGAGCATAACGCCCTTGGGGAATCCCGTCGTGCCGGAGGTGTACTGGATATTGACGACCTCGTGGCAGTCGCACGAGTCGCGCACCGCCTCGAACTCCTCGACCGGAGTCTGCTCGGCGAGAGTATAGAGATCCTTCCAGTCGACCATGCCCGCCGGGCACTCGCCCTCGCCCGCGTAGATAACGCTCTTTAAAAGGGGCAGTCTGCGGCTCTTGAGCTTGCCGGGCTCGCAGGATTCGAGCTCGGGGCAAAGCTCGTTTATTATATCGATATAGCTCGTGCCCTTGTAGCCGTCAATGAGGACAATCGCCTCGGAGTCGGACTGCTTGAGCTGATAATCGAGCTCGAAAACTTTATAGCTTGTGTTGACGGTGACAAGTATACCTCCCATTTTTGCACTGCCGAAAAAGGTTAGCAGCCATGCGGGCACGTTAGTGCCCCAGATGGAAATGTGTGAACCCTTTTTAAGGCCTAGTGCCATGAAGCCTCTGGCTATCGTCTCACACTCGTCGTTGAACTCTTTCCATGTTCTGGAGTAGTCCCTGTCAGTGTAGTCGATCATGTTGTCGTCCGGGTACTTTGCCGCCATATCGGCGATCTGCTGTCCCAGAGTCTTTTCAAGAAACTTCTGCTGCATTGAAATCGATCCTTTCTTCAAAAATTCGGCTCGTGCCGTTAAGTATATTTCAACCGCTCAAGCGGCGATTGGCTCAATAGGTGTGGTCGCAGATTTCGTTTATCTTGTCGCGCAGGGCGATAAAATCCTCGAACGCCGCGGGCTTCTGGTTGGGATTGCGGAGCAGCGCCGCCGGATGGAAAGTACCCATATAGAGTATACCGTTGCGGTCATAGAAGAGTCCGTGCTCTTTTGTGACGCGAAAGTCCTTCGAGATATATCTCTGTGCGGATATCCTGCCGACGCAGACGATTATCTTCGGACGCATCAGGGCTATCTGGCTGTCGAGCCATGCGGAGCATGCCTCCTGCTCCTCGGGCAGGGGATCACGGTTCTGCGGCGGGCGGCACTTGACGGTGTTCGCGATATAGATATTCTTGTCCCTGAACAGGTTAACGGTCGCCATTAATTTGTCGAGCAGCTGACCGCTGCGCCCGACGAACGGCTCGCCTTTGAGATCCTCCTGTTGTCCGGGACCTTCGCCGATGAACATGACCTCCGCATCCTCTTTTCCGACGCCGAAAACAACATTCGTGCGCGTTTGGCACAGACCGCATTTGCGGCAGTTCAGGCACTCCTGCCTGAGCTCCTCCCAGGTAGACATTGGCAAGCCTCCGTTTCATGTGGGTTATTTTGTAATTATATCGCAGATCGGGCAGGTTTGATTTCAAATTAGGAATAATTCTTTTTAAAAAGACAGATAAAGACAAATATTTTCTCCGCCGCGCAACATACGGCGCGATTTTGTGGGAGAATGGTGAAGCCCGAGATGGGTTCGCAATGGATTTCAGCCGCAGATTTTCAAATATAAACGGCAGCCGCAACGCTAAGATTGCTGCGGCTGCCGTTCTCGCTTATTGACTTTTTATTTCTTTCCGCGTCTTTTTCTCTTCGGCGCGGAACCTCCCGAGCAGAGAATACAATCCGGCTTGAAGAAAATGCGGACTATTTTCGGGTTCAGTGTGTCCGCGTGCCGACCGGCGTAGATGCTGCCCGGTATGAAGCTCAGCAGGAAGAGCATGAGTGCCGAGAAAAGCGCGATGATTTTCGGGCGATCCTCTTTTGTGTGGCGCGCGCGGACTTCGCACTCCTTCTCCTGCGTTACGAATATCTCGTTCTCTGCGCCCCGGGCGTAATATACTTTATAATAGTCGGGGTCGTATCTCGGGCTGACCGACTGATAGCCGAGCTCCAAAACGCCGCCGTTTTTGTATTTTGCAAGAAAAGCGTCCGCATCGGGGAGCACTTCGTCGTAGTGGGCTATCTTGTAGTCCATGTCGCCGCCGGTGCGCAGCCACAGCTCGTCGTCATATACCTCACAGCCGTTGAACACGACGGTGGAATAACGAAGATCGGTTTCCGGCGTCTGCGGACTGAACTCAACGAAAAGCATTATGCCGAAAAGCAGAGCGGCGCCGACCGCTATTATTATATAAACCGCGATGAATTCGCCGGGATTCGCGATGTTGCCGTTGAACAGATCTTTCTTTTTCGCCGCCCGGAGCAGCGGAATGTTTTTATGTTTAAGCTCGCGGTGACGCTTGAGAGCGAATTCGATAAATTCCTTTTTGCCGACCGCCATGCGGTCAATGGCGATTTTTTTGTCGCCGATATATATCTTGACATCCGTGTTTCTGCCATAGCCCATTATTCCGGTTATGTCGCCGTAGCTATAGGTGCGCTTGACTCCCCAGAGGTTGCTGCTGACGAATTTGTCGGAGCTGTAATATATCCGCTGGTTGAAATAGCCGATGATGAGAAAAATCCCGAGCAGGGCTAAAATCGAAAATATTACGGCGGGGATTATCTCTTTAAACCGCAGAGAAAAATATATACCAACGCCCATCGCGATAACGTCGAATATCCCGACACCGAGAAATATTTTCGGCATCGTGACGCGGCCGGGCTTTGAATTTTCGCTCTCCGCGATAGCCATTATCGATTGCACAGCGGCTCTTGAGTTGTAAGTAGACATAGAATCCTCCGAATTTTCAGTATGTCTATTGTACACGGCGGGCGCGGATTTTGCAACAGATTTCAGAGCGGGACATAATTTGCCGTTGGCTGTTGACAAATGCGCCGTATCGGATTATAATACTTCAAAAATGAACTGTCTAAATTTGAAGTGAGATGATAGCATGAACATGGGAGTCGACTTCCCGAAGAAACTGGCGGCGGCGTATAACGCAGTCTGCAAGCCGCTCTGCCGTGAGCTGAACATACCGCAGACGGCGTTTGATATTCTGATGTTTCTCGCGAACAACCCGGATTACAGCACCGCGGGCGACATAGTCAATGTCAGAAAGATAAAGGCGAATCTCGTCTCCGTCAATGTCGAAAAGCTCGCAAAGGACGGCTATATTGAACGCACGAATATCGAGGGCGACAGGAGAAAAATACGCCTCTCGCTGACCGAAAAGGCTCAGCCGATAGTCGAGCGCGGGAAGCAGCTTCAGCAGTCGTTTTTCGATATGCTGTTTAAAAACACAACTGACGAAATGAAAAAGAACTTCACCGAGACGGTCGGGATTATTGACCGCAATCTCGATGAGATGCTCAAAGGGTGAGAGAAATGAAAATATTTATAACGGTACTTGTAACATTCTTCGCCGGAATGGGCGCGGGACTCGGCACGGGCTTTGCCGGCATGAGCGCGGCGGCGGTCATAAGCCCGATGCTCATAACTTTCCTCGGGATGGATCCGTATATGGCGGTCGGCATCGCGCTCGCTTCCGATGTGCTCGCGAGCGCCGTCTCGGCGTATACATACGGCAGGAAAAAGAATCTCGACATCAAAAACGGACTCATTATGATGGCGACCGTCCTAACATTCACCGTCGTCGGCAGCTACCTCGCGAGCCTGCTCCCGTCGGCAACGATGGGCAGCTTCTCGGTCATAATGACATTCCTGCTCGGCATAAAATTCATCGTCCGCCCGGTCATGACGACGAAAGAGGCGATGGAAAAAGTCCCGGCGAAAAAGCGTGCGATACAGTCCGTTATCTGCGGAACGATAATCGGCCTCATCTGCGGATTCGTCGGCGCGGGCGGCGGCATGATGATGCTGCTTATACTCACCACAGTGCTCGGCTATGAGCTGAAAACCGCAGTCGGCACGAGCGTGTTTATCATGACCTTTACCGCGCTCACCGGCGCGATATCGCATTTTGCGATAGGCGGAATGCCCGACATTACGGTGCTTATCCTCTGCGTCGTGTTCACACTCATCTGGGCGCGCATCGCCGCAGTGTTTGCGAACAAGGCTCAGCCCAAGACCCTCAACCGCGCGACCGGCGTCGTCCTCGTCGTGCTCGGAATAGTCGTGTTTGTGTTCTCGCTGATAAAATAATATAAAATCTCCCTCGCGGAATTGCTCTGCGGGGGAGATTCACTCTGCACATATATTTCTGTCGGCCGATTTCATGCGCTTGCGGTCATATATTTTGCGGCTTTGCACAACGCGCGTCACGGGCGAAACCCCGTTCCACGACCCGCGCTTTGACGCATAGTATTTGCGCCGCTCTTTTTTGCTCTGCTTTGAGAGCGGAATCATTTTTGCCATTTTTATTCTCCTTTCATGGGTCAAAAATTTTGCCCGGTGTATAAAATTTTCCTTGCTTTTTTCTTCGCTTTCTGCTATCTTATAGTATCACTCTTCAAGGAGGTGTTCATATGAAGACGAAGTTTTTCCCGGTCATCGACCTCGCGGCAACGGGAAACAATATTCGCCGCCTGCGCATCGAACGCGGGCTGACGGTTCGGGACATCCAGAGCTATTTCGGCTTCGAGGAGCCCCGCGCCGTCTATAAATGGCAGAACGGCGAGAGCCTTCCGACTGTAGATAACCTCTACGCACTCGGGAATCTTCTCGGCGTGCCCATGGATCAGATACTGGTTCCCGTCAAAAATATCAAAAGTTACAGCGAGCAGCAGGAAGATGCCTGCTGCTCGAGTCATTTTTATGCCCGACTGTTCCGGATGCGTCAGAAGTCCGATGCGGCATGATCAATTTTGCGGCGCGCCTGGAAATGCATCCGGGCTGCCAGCGAATGAAGCCGGGGCTTCTCTGCCGAAAGCGGCAAAAAAACAAAGATATGGGTGCGGCGTGAGTGGGATATAGAGATAGGAGCGCGTTTGCGTCAAAGCGGAAAGCGATTGAGCTTTTTGCGCGGACGGAAGCGAACATCGTTTTAATCAATAAGTAAGTAGTTGAGTTCCGGATTTCCGGGAGTTGACGTGCAGCGTTACAGTTCATCTGCACCTGAACCGATCCTGCGTTCTCTTATCCTGCCGCACCCGGAACAGCCGGGCATGAAGTCAGCGCCTGTTTTCGAGATAATTTTCGAAAGCGTCGGCGAATCCGGAGTTCACATCAAACGGGGGAGTGTAATCGACCGAGGATGTGACCATGCAGATGTCGAGCTTTGCGGACATCTCGTCGGCGGCTCTGTCGAGTCTGCCGAGCTCGGCGCGGATAACATTGCGGTCGTAATTTATTGTCGTGACGCGGCGCATGTCGCAGCGGTAGGTGACCTGATTGCCGTCGGCGTTGAAGCGGTAGCCCGTGCCGCCGTTTGCAATGGTCTGCTCCGAGCTGCGGATGCCGTTCATCGTCCTGAAGATCCCGGCGACGGTCTGACGCGCGGAGTTGAGCGCGACTTCGCTGTCCATGTCTATGTCGAGATTGTTCTTCGCCCTGCGTATCGCGGCGGCGAGCACCGACTTCTCTTCGAGAAGAAATACGAGAAACAGCGCGACATCGGTTATTTTGCCGCAGTATTCGGTCTCGGGAATTTCAACGACCGTCTCGTCGGATGCCTCCGGCATGACCTTGTGGCGCAGATTGGTGTTGGTGACTTTTGTTATGTTCGCTCTGTTGCGGAGAATATCCTCCGCCTCGCACATGAGCGCCTGGATTTTATTCTGATATCTGAATGCTTCTTTGAGATTCATATCTTTCACCTCGCTGTTTGTTATGCCGATATTTTACATCGCGGCGAAGACTTTGTCATTGAACCTGTGGTTCAAAATTATAAAATCGCTTGTCGGATTTATTGACAGAAAAATCTATTTATGTTATAAGTTGTATGATTTCATGCGGCGCTGCGCCGCGCAGACAAGGAGAACCCGAATGTATTCGTTTTTGCTCGCACTTATCTATATCGCCTTTATCAGCCTCGGGCTGCCCGATTCGCTTCTCGGCTCGGGCTGGCCGGTCATGCATCTTGAGCTCGGCGTGCCGATATCGTATATGGGTATTGTGTCAATGGTAATATCCGGCGGAACGATAGCTTCGAGTCTGATGTCCGATAGGCTCAACAGAAAACTCGGCACGCGGATAGTCACGGTGATGAGCGTGTTCCTGACGGTCATTGCGCTGTTCGGCTTCTCTTTTTCGAGCCGCTTCTGGATGCTTATCGTTTTCGCCGTGCCTTACGGGCTCGGAGCGGGCGCGATAGACGCGGCACTCAATAACTATGTCGCCCTGCACTACAAGGCGAAGCACATGAGCTGGCTGCACAGCTTCTGGGGCGTCGGGGCGATAGTCAGCCCGTTCATCATGGGCTATGCGCTGACGAATAAGACATGGAACAGTGGTTACCGTATTGTCGGCGCGATACAGCTCGCTATAGCGATACTTTTGCTCGTGACCCTGCCGGTGTGGAAAGTCAACAAGGCGACTGAAGAGACGGAGAAAAAGAGCGTCGGACTCATAGGCGCGCTGAAAATAAAGGGCGTGCCGTTCCTGCTCATCGGCTTCTTCGCCTACTGCGCCGCAGAGGCGACCGCCATGCAGTGGGCGAGCACATATTTCGTTGAAGTCAAGGGCATATCCGCAGAGCGCGCGGCGACATTCGCGTCGCTGTTTTATATAGGCATCACCGTCGGGCGGTTCATAAGCGGTTTTATTACTGATAAGCTCGGCGACCGCAAAATGATAATAACGGGAACGGCGATTCTCCTTTGCGGCATATGCTGCCTGTTCGTACCGATGAATTCTTATTTTCTCGCCGCCGCGGCTTTTGTCATAATCGGGCTCGGCTGCGCGCCGATATATCCGTGCATTATCCACTCCACGCCGAACAACTTCGGGACGGAAAACTCGGGTGCTATAATCGGAATACAGATGGCGAGCGCCTATGTCGGCTCGACCTTCGTTCCCCCGCTGTTCGGGCTGCTCGGCAATGCTGTAAGCTTTAAGATAATGCCATTCTATCTCATCTTTTTCTTCGTTCTGATGATAACGATGACAGAGCTCACGTTCAGAATAACCGCGAAAAACAAAGCAAAATAAAATCAGCCCCGCTTCGAAAGAAGCGGGGTTTGCGTTAGATATGAAGAGTGGCGCTGTATAGAATGGCAAGAACATTTCTGCGCCGCAAACATTTTACATCTGAAACTCGGCCGCTTTATTTGCTCATAATGGCAAGTTTCAATGAAAAAACAAAAAGCACTTACTTTTGCAAGTGCTTTTTCTGGTTGCGGAGGCAGGACTTGAACCTGCGACCTCCGGGTTATGAGCCCGACGAGCTACCAACTGCTCTACTCCGCGATATATTCTGTTCCTCAGTGCGTTATTATATTATACACACTTTTTCGGAAATTGCAAGCCTTTTTGCATAAAAAGTTCGGATTTGCCGAAAAAATCTCCCGCCGTGTGCCTGGCGGGAGGTTTGTACTGCTGCTTTTTGCTTTATTCTGCCTTTTCCTGCTTGGGAGCTTTCTTCTTTTTGAAGATGATGAGCTTGCTGAAGAAGTAGTTGAGGATGACCACGACGACTGCGAGGATTATTTTTGCAGCCATTTCGCCGCTGAGGTCGAAGTTTATCAGCGGAATGTGGAAAACCTTGCTGTCGAAGTGCAGGAAGTTTACGAAGATAATGAGTCCGAGCTCCTCAACGCCGAGGGAGAAGAGCCTCGCTGCGACGAACGACGGGATCTCTTTTGCGAGCACCTTGCCCTCCCAGCTCTTGCTCTCGAAGACGAACAGCTTGTTCGTGACATAGGCGAATGCGACCGCGAATATCCACGCGAGGACATTTGAGATGTGAACGCCGAGCTGCGAGGATATGAGCTTGTCGAACGCCATCGTGAACAGCTTGAACGCGACGAAGTTGACGAGCGTCGTCAGCACGCCGAAGACGACATAGAGTATCGTCTCTTTGTTGACTATCTTTTTGAATATTGCCTTTAGCTTTTCCATTCTTTACACCTTTATTTCAACATCAAGTCCGAGCAGGTCGGAGTATTTGTCAAGTATCGGCTGAATCTCGTTGTCCACGAATTCCTGGGTCTGCTGGGGAGCGCGGCCGACGAAGTTTTCGGGCTTCATTATGCTCTCAAGCTCCTCGCGCGTTACGCCGAAAGCGCTGTCTGCGGCTATTCTGTCGAGCAGGTCGTTCTTGCCGCCCTCGACCTTGACGACCCTGCCGGCGTCCATTGAGTGAACGCGGATTTTTTCGTGCAGCTCCTGCCTGTCTCCGCCGCGCTTGACCGCCTCCATCATGATGTTTTCGGTCGCCATGAACGGCAGCTCTTCGAGCAGGTGCTTCTCTATCATCTTCGGATATACCACGAGCCCGTCCGCAACATTGATGCACAGGTCGAGCACCGCGTCGGCGGCGAGAAAAGCCTCGGGGACGCTCAGACGCTTGTTTGCCGAGTCGTCGAGCGTGCGCTCGAACCACTGAGCGCCGGAGGTCATCGCCGTGTTCTGTATGTCCGCTATGATATATCGCGAGAGCGAGGCTATGCGCTCGCTTCTCATCGGGTTGCGCTTATATGCCATCGCCGATGAGCCGATCTGATGCTTCTCGAACGGCTCTTCTATCTCTTTCATGTGCTGGAGCAGTCGGATGTCATTTGAGAACTTTGTCGCCGACATAGCTATGCCGCAGAGAACTGTCAGCATCTGATAGTCGAGCTTTCTCGAATATGTCTGACCGGAGACCGCGAAGCAGCTGTCAAAGCCCATCTTCTCGGCTATCATTTTGTCGAGAGCCTTGACCTTGTCGGTGTCGTTGTCAAAAAGCTCCATGAACGACGCCTGCGTGCCGGTCGTGCCCTTTGAACCGAGTAATTTGAGCTGCGAGAGCTGAAACTCGAGGTTCTGGAAGTCCATGAGAAATTCGTTGAGCCAGAGTGCCGCGCGCTTGCCGACAGTTGTGGGCTGAGCGGGCTGGAAATGGGTGAAGGCAAGGCAGGGCATGTCCTTATATTCAACGGCAAATTTCGCGAGGACATTGAGCAGATTGACAAGCTCCTTGCGGATGAGCAGCATCGCCTCGCGCATGATAATAACATCGGTGTTGTCGCCGACATAGCAGGAGGTCGCGCCGAGGTGGATTATAGGCTTCGCGTTCGGGCACTGCACGCCGTAGGCGTAAACATGGGACATAACATCGTGGCGAACTTCTTTTTCGCGGGCGGCGGCGACATCATAGTTTATGTCGTCCTTATGTGCCTTGAGTTCGGCTATCTGCTCGTCCGTTATGTTGAGCCCGAGCTCCTTTTCGCTCTCCGCGAGAGCTATCCAGAGCCTGCGCCATGTTCTGAATTTGAAGTCCGGCGAGAAGATATATTTCATTCGGTCGCTCGCGTAGCGGGAGTTGAGCGGGGATTCATAGGTGTCTTTCATGCTGAGCCCATCCTTTGCCGTTTTATTTGAAGTCGTATTGACATACTATAAAATTATACGGCGAAACCCCGTCTGTTGTCAAGAAAGGCTTGCAAAATAGAGCGGTTGTGATAGAATATACATTACCGAATACAGGGAGGTGCGCCGTGGCAGCTGGAAAGAAAAGAATATATCTGCTCGACGAGCTTCGCGGGCTTGCCGTGTTCTGCATGGTGTTTTATCATGCGTTTTACAGCATGTCCGAGTTCTTCAACATTGCAGTCGGCACGAAGCTGCTCGATTTCTTCACCCCCGCAGAGCCGTTTTTTGCGGCGCTGTTTATAGTCATATCCGGCATATCCTCGCGCCTGTCTCACAATAATACTAAACGAGGCGTGCGCCTTTTATGCGTCGCGCTTGCGCTGACCGTCGTGACGGCTGTCGTTATGCCGATGATGCACTTCGAGGGAGCGGAGATATATTTCGGAATCCTCCACCTGCTCTCGCTGTCGATGCTCATCTTCTCGGCGCTGCGCGCGGGACTCGATAAGATAAACCCGATAGTCGGCATTATAATATGTATAGCAATATATATTTTCACCTACGGCGTGTCGGCGGGCTATGTCGGCATAGCGAGGCTCAAGACTTTTAATCTGCCCGCCGTGCTATACAGAACCAACTATTTCATGCCGCTCGGATTTTTCAACTCATCGTTCCATTCGGCGGATTATTTCCCGCTGCTGCCGCATCTGTTTATGTTCCTGACCGGCACATTCGTCGGCGTATATGCGGCGAACGGCAGATTCCCCGCGTTCACTTATCGCCAGCGCTCAAAGGCTCTGTGCTTCCTCGGGCGCCACGCGCTCGTGATATATATAGCCCATCAGCCGATCATCTACGGTATACTCTGGGTCGTTGAAAAGATTATAGCAAAATAACAAGTTTCTCATATAAGCGCTTTTGTAGGGGTCGGCGACTCGACGACCCCTACGATAGGAGATGCCCAAAAGTCTCAATCCCGGCAATAAAAGGCAGATCAGATTTTATTGATAATCGATGTGTTGTCCATGCGGACGATGCATATACTAAAAGATATTCAACAGATATATAACCGAAAGGAAGTTTTAAAATGAGTGAAGGATGCACCCACGATTGCTCAACATGCTCATCAAAGTGCTCTGAAAAAGACCTGCGCGTTCCGTGCGGTCAGTTCAGCAACGTTAAAAAAGTTATCGGCGTAGTCAGCGGAAAGGGCGGCGTCGGCAAGTCCCTTGTGACGAGCCTGCTCGCTTCTGCTATGCAGGTGCGCGGACACGCGACCGCTATAATGGACGCCGATGTCACCGGCCCGTCCATACCGAAGTCGTTCGGTCTCCACGGCAACGCCGTCGGCGACGAGCGCGGACTTCTGCCCATGGAGAGCAAGACGGGGATAAAAATAATGTCAGTCAACCTCCTGCTCGAAAAAGAGGATGCGCCGGTCGTCTGGCGCGGACCTGTCATTGCCGGTGTTATCCAGCAGTTCTGGTCGGAGGTCGTCTGGGGCGATGTCGACTATATGTTTGTCGATATGCCTCCCGGAACGGGCGATGTGCCGCTGACCGTTTTCCAGAGCCTGCCCGTGGACGGAATAATTATCGTCACGACCCCGCAGGATCTTGTCACGATGATAGTCAAAAAGGCTTTCAACATGGCAAAGATGATGAACATCCCCGTACTCGGACTGGTCGAGAACATGAGCTATGTTCTTTGCCCGGACTGCGGCAGGCAGATAAAGGTGTTCGGTGAGAGCCACATCGACGAGACCGCCAGGGAACTCGGAGTGCCCGTGCTCGGCAGGATCCCGATGGAAGAAAAGACCGCGAAGCTCGTTGACGAGGGCGCGGCGGAGCTTGTCGGCGACAAGTATGTAAAAGATGCCGTAGAGGCAATAGAGAAGCTGTAAAAAGAATATTGAATAGCGAAAATCCGCCGGCTTTGTGGTCGGCGGATTTTCGCTTTGTGAGATGTATTAATGATTAGAGGGTGATTTTTTTGATGTCGTAGTCTGTACTTTTACTTGTGATCGAGGTTGCAGTTAAATCCTCAATGCCCTTTGTAGATACGACAGTTTGAAAGTCGAGGTCGTCAATGTTCTTGCAGCCCCATTTTATCGTACCGTCCGGGTATTTTACAATATTGATTGCTCGGACATTTACATACATGTTTCCCGCGCCTGAAGAAATGTCGAAATATTCCCAGGTGAATTGTATTTTATATAGAAAACAAAGCTCGTTGTAGACAAAATTACTATCACCGTATGAAAGGTTTCCGAGTTTACTGGGTTTAGTTGAAACTAAGTAGATGTCCGAAAGGTAAGTATTTGTAACTTTTTTATATTGAGTGCATGTATATCCGCAACTTGTATAATAAGTATCGAAAAGCCAATCTGCATTGGTAGCTTCCGCTGTTTTTGCCTTCACATAATCGTCGCGCTCTTTTATAAGCGAATCGAGGTTTATTCCCTCGGTTGATGTTATGTATTCCGGCATACCGGAAACTTTAAATGTTTTTGTTTTTGTTTTTATTTCATATCCTTCTCCTCCCCAAATTGAAAGGCTTGCCGTGATAACGACCGAGTCGCCGTTTGAATAGTATTTCTTGTCAGATTCATAGTGGACATGATCCTGTACTTCCGACGGGCAGGAAGAAGTATCCAATGAGACTTCGCAGAACGGAGATATTCCGGTGACGGTCAGATTGACGCCGTCAAAAGCATCGAGGACTTTTGTTGCCGTACCGCCCGCACTGGAGATATCGTTATCTTTATCGCCTTTGTCATCTTTGCTGCTACCGGCTTTTAGGTGCTTTTTGAGTATCTTTTCCTGATCTTTTCCGGTACGGGTATAAAACTCGCCAAAAAACACAAGAAAATCTCCGTCAACATACCATATGTCCGAAGCGGGATTATCCGGGTCAAAATTTTTGTCCCAAGTGAGCTCGTCCGTGGTTTTTTCATCAGGCACATCGATGACAAGTGTTTTATCGCTCGCAATTGTGTAAACTCCGTCGCCGTGTTCTGCATACCAGGAGAAAGAACCGTCTTTGTCAAAACTTATTGATGTTCCTTTTTCTCCACGGATAGTCCAGTCACCGACAATTCCTTTTTTAGGAGAAGAGCCGCAGGCTGTAAAACATCCGAGTATAATTGCAAGGCAGAGTATCAGAGACAGTATTCTTATCTTTTTCATTCAAACACCTCCGGGATGTTACTCAGCCCTTTGAATTGAAGTCTGCGTTGAGTGTGTTCATTGCCTTGAAGAGCTTATAGCAGAATATGAACGGACCGACAATGATGAGTGTGCCGAGGATATTCCAGCCCCAGTAGTCGCCTGCGCCGAACTTGCAGTCAAGTCCGCGGCGGGTGAGCTCGCTGCCTATTCTTGCGCAGAGCTTGTGATGCCAGACAAGATAGCCTATGCTGAGAGTGAGCGGACCGACAATGAAAACAAGCAGCCAATAGTTCATGGTCTTCTGACCGTCATAACGGCTGCATACGACATTAGTTTCTTCTGAGATATGGGCAAAAACGACGAGGGCGTAAATGCCGAGAGTCAATATTGACAGAATTATAAATTTTGCGAGCCCTCTGTTGGTTCTGAGCTGAGAAACAGGGGTGGAATTGTTGATAGTAACATTTACATTGGTAGAATTTTCAGACATGGTCTGACCTCCTTCAAAACCCTTGATTTTATATATTTTTCTGACCAAAAACTATTGACTGCCGCCAATTTTTCATTGCCGCAGAATGGAACCTCCTTTCTGAATTTTGCACTTATATAGGTGCAAAATAAATATATCACGCTGATAGAATGATGTCAATAGATTTGAAAATATTTTCGCCAAAAGGATATACGGGTGTATGGAGTGGTGTAATGAATCCTGAATATGAGAAGCTGTTTGGCGGCAATATAAGAAGAGCACGTGAGGCTCGCGGCATGACGCAGGAACAGGTGGCGGCTAAACTTCAGCTTGGCGGCTGCGATATTACCCGCAGCGCGCTTGCAAAAATTGAGGTGGGGCAGAGGCATGTTTATCCTGACGAGATAAAACTGCTCAAAGAGATCCTTTCTATAAGCTACGACGACCTTTTTGACTCAAATTAAAAAATCCGCCGAAAATACATTCGGCGGATTTTTCTCTCTGTGTTATTATTTACTCTGAAGTCGAATGACTTCGCTGAGTCTCGAAGAGCAGTCTTTGCAGACTCGCTTGCCGGAAAACTCAATCGTGTCGTCGGACGAGCCGCAGAAGATGCAGCGCGCGGCATATTTGCGGATGATTATCTGATCTCCGTCCGCAAAAAGCTCCACCGCGTCCGCGTTGGGCTCAAGCGCGAGCCTGCGCCTGAAATCCTTTGGCAGCACGATGCGTCCGGTCTCGTCGATCTTTCTGACGATACCCAATGATTCCATTTTTAAAGACCTCCTATATTTGACCTATACCCTATTTCGACTTCATTGTACCATTTTATGGCAATACTGTCAATGATTGAGAGAAAAATTTAGAAAACTAAATGTAATTTGCAGAAATGGTTCGATGCACGAAATATATTGTTTGAAAAATGGGTTGAAATTTGCGCCCCGAAGTTGACATTACCTGCCGCGGGATTCTATAATGATAACAACAAAAGTTAAGGTAAGGGATAAGCTTTGGAAAATTTGAAGAAATTTATATTTGAAAACAAGCCGACTGATTCTTGCCACGCCTCGACCGTCTTGCCATTAGACGACGGCAGAGTCGTCGCCGCTTGGTTCGCAGGCACAAAAGAGAGTGCCAACGATGTCGATATTCTGACGAGCGTGCGCAGCGAAAACGGATGGAGCGAGCCGGTCAGGGTCAGCGCAGACAGAAATATCCCGCACTGGAACCCGGTGCTTTTTCGGCGCGCGGACGGGAAGATAATGCTCTTTTTCAAAGTCGGCAAAAAGATACCGATGTGGAAAACGTATTTTTCGCTCTCGGATAACGGCGTCGATTGGAGCGAACCCGCCGAGCTTGTGCCGGGCGATATAGGCGGCGGCAGAGGACCTGTCAAGAACAAGCCGATAAGGCTCAGGAGCGGCAGGGTCATAGCGCCCGCCTCGGACGAGAGAAATACGCTCTGGGTCTGCTTTGTTGATATCTCGGACGACGACTGTCGTACATGGAAGCGCATGCGCACCGTGCCTACGAAGGCGCTCAGAGGCTTTTATGTCCCGATGATTCAGCCGACCCTGTGGCAGAGCGAGGACGGCAATGTGCATATGCTCACGAGAACCTCGCGCGGCAGGATATACCGCAGCGATTCGTCCGACGAGGGTGAGACCTGGTGCAGGGCTTACCGCACGAAGATGCCGAACAACAACAGCGGAATTGACCTCGTGCTCGCCGGGAACGGGAAGATATATCTTGTCTGCAACCCTGTCAAAAAGAACTGGGGCGGCCGTTCGCCGCTCGATCTGCTCGTCTCCGAGGACGGCGGCGAGACATTCAATTTGCTCATGCGCCTTGAGGACAGGGAGGGCGGCGAGTTCTCCTACCCCGCGATAACCGAACGCGGCGGGGTGCTGCACATAACCTACACATACGACCGCGAGTATATCGCCTATAGGCAGATAAAGATATAATAAAACCCCGGAGCTTTTATCAAAAACTCCGGGGTTACAGCTTATCGATAAACCCGTTTTTTGGGCTTCGCAGGGCTCAGAATCAATGCCTCTCTTGTGTGAAGGGCGGCACAAAGCACCGGAGGGATTGCTTTGAATAAGTTGTAATTTTTCAAAATTGTCGGGTATTTTGAACTTTTACGCAACAACCCCTCAGTCACGGCTTCGCCGTGACAGCTCCCCTTACACAGTGGAGCCTTGAGACCGTGCATGACGGACTTTTTCGACAGACCGAAACCCCGGAGCTTATCGAAAACTCCGGGGTTATACTTTTTACTTATTTTACTATCAGGCTCTTGCCTGTCATCTGCTCGGGCTGGGGGAGATGCATTATCTCGAGCATGGTCGGCGCGATATCGCCGAGCTTGCCGCCCTCGCGGAGCTTGCAGGGATAGCCGACAACAACGAACGGAACGGGGTTCGTCGTGTGCGGGGTGAAGGGCTTGCCGTCGTCGCCTATCATGCGGTCTGCGTTGCCGTGATCCGCAGTGATGAGCGTTACGCCGCCCTTGGAAGCGACGAGGTCAACGAGTCTGCCGACGCAGGCGTCGACCGCCTCAACTGCCTTAACGGCCGCGTCGAACACGCCGGTGTGACCGACCATGTCGCAGTTTGCGAAGTTGAGGATTATCGCGTCGTAGATGTCCTCGTTGATCTTATTAACAAGCGTGTCGGTGACTTCGTATGCGCTCATCTCGGGCTTGAGGTCATAGGTCGCAACGTCGGGGGAGTCGATGAGGATTCTGTCCTCGCCCTCGTAGACAGTCTCTTCGCCGCCGTTGAAGAAGAATGTGACATGGGCATATTTTGTGAACTCGGCGATTCTCAGCTGGCGAAGACCCGCCTTGCTGAATACCTCGCCCAGAGGCATGTCTATTCTCTCGGGCTTGAATGCGACTTCGACGTTGGGCATCTCCGCCTCATACTGAGTCATGCAGACATAGAAAACTTTAGGCTCTTTCTCGCGCTTGAAGCCGTCGAAATCGGGATCGACAAAAGCTCTGGTAATTTCACGCGCTCTGTCGGGGCGGAAATTGAAGAACACGATGCTGTCGCCGTCCTTGACGGGCTCGGCATCCTTGCTGACGCAGGGGACGATGAACTCGTCGGTCACGCCGTCGGCATATGACTTCTCCATCATCGCGACTGCGTCGTCGAACTTCGGGGCGTCAAGGCTCGTCATGGCGCGATAGGTCTTTTCGACTCGGTCGAACTTGCGCTCTCTGTCCATGGCGTAATAGCGTCCCTCGACAGTAGCTATCTTGCCGACGCCTATCTCCTTCATCTTCTGCTCGAGCTCCTCGATGAAGCCCTTGCCGGAGGTTGTGGAGACGTCGCGTCCGTCCATGAGGCAGTGGACAAAAACTTTTTCGATGCCGAAATCTTTCGCCATCTTCAGCAGCGCATAGAGGTGGGTGTTGTGGCTGTGGACGCCGCCGTTTGAGAGCAGACCCGCGAGATGAAGCGCGGAGTTGTTCTTCTTGCAGTTCTCCATGGCGTCAACGAGAGCGGGATTCTTGAAGAACGAGCCGTCCTCTATAGCCTTGGTTATGCGCACAAGCTCCTGATACACAACGCGGCCCGCGCCGATGTTGGTGTGGCCGACCTCGCTGTTGCCCATCTGTCCGTCGGGCAGACCGACATCGAGACCCGATGCGCCGATATATGTCATCGGATTTTCCGCGAATATTCTGTCGAGATTCGGCTTCTTCGCCGCGGCGATAGCGTTGCCGTAGGTGTCGGGATTCTTGCCGAAGCCGTCCATGATGCAAAGAAGCACAGGCTTTTTACTCATTTTAATTTTCCTTTCAATTACCGCCGGTTCGGCATGTGACCGACCGGCGGCAAATCTTGTTTATTTTGCGCTTGCGGCGTTGACTATAGCGGTGAACTTCTCGGCTACGAGCGAAGCTCCGCCGATGAGACCGCCGTCGACATCGGGCTGAGCGAGCAGCTCTGCGGCATTCTTGTCGTTCATTGATCCGCCGTACTGGACAACGATAGCGTCCGCGGCATCCTTGCCGTAAAGTCTCTCGATAAGAGAGCGGATAACGGCGCAGACCTCGTTCGCCTGCTCGGGAGTTGCGGTCTCGCCCGTGCCGATAGCCCAGACGGGCTCGTAGGCGATGATGATGTTCTTGAGCTCGTCAGCGGATACGCCGCCGAGAGCTATCTCGGTCTGCGCGCTGACTATCTGAGAGGTGATGCCGTTCTTACGCTCGGAGAGGACTTCGCCGACACAGAGGATAACTTTCAGACCCTCGTTGAGAGCGGCTCTGACGCGGTTGCGAACGGTGACATCGGTCTCGCCGAAATACTGTCTGCGCTCGCTGTGGCCTATGATAACATAGGGCACGCCTGCTGCCTTGAGCATCTTCGCGCTGACTTCGCCGGTGAATGCGCCTTTCTCTGCCCAGTGGCAGTTCTCGGCGCCTATCTGTATGTTGCTGCCCTTTGCAGCCTCAAGAGCCGCATAGAGATCGATATAGGGGACACAGCAGACGACCTCACAGTCGGCGTCCTTGACGAGGGGCTTGAGAGCCTCGATGAGAGCGGTAGCCTCTGCGGGAGTGTTGTTCATTTTCCAGTTGCCCGCGATAACGGGTTTTCTGAGCTGCTTATTCATTCTGAAACTTCCTTTCTTCCTGAAAAATCCCGCGGGTTTGCCGCCCGCGGGCTTAAAATTTGCAGATAATTATTTGTCGTTGAGCGCAGCGATGCCGGGCAGCTCCTTGCCCTCGAGGAACTCGAGAGATGCGCCGCCGCCGGTGGAGATGTGGCTCATCTTGTCGGCGAAGCCGAGCTTCTGAACAGCAGCTGCGGAGTCGCCGCCGCCGATGATGGAGATAGCGCCGCTGTCAGCAACAGCGGTTGCAACGGCAATGGTGCCGCCTGCGAAGTGATCCCACTCGGCAACGCCCATCGGGCCGTTCCAGATAACGGTTCCGCTGCCCTTTATGGCGTTTGCGAACAGCTCGCGGGTCTTGGGACCGATGTCCATGCCCATCCAGCCGTCCGGGAACTCGTCGGAGTTGATGGTCTTGTACTCAGCGTTCTCGGCAAACTCGTTGCTG
This sequence comes from bacterium, assembly GCA_963592475.1. Classification (GTDB taxonomy): domain Bacteria; phylum Bacillota; class Clostridia; order Oscillospirales; family Acutalibacteraceae; genus CAG-177. Next base: position 25,902 of record CAVAWW010000007.1, on the reverse strand, counting down.
ATAACGTTGTCGATGGGGAGCAGGAAGTTGACGCCCTTGTCAACTGCCTTCTGCATCATTTCCTTTGCAAGCTCAACCTTATCGGCCTCGAACAGGGAGGTGCCGACATGGTAGCCCTTGGCGACGAAGAAAGTATAAGCCATGCCGCCGCCGACGATAAGGGTATCGACCTTATCGAGGAGGTTGTTGATGACGCCGATCTTGTCGGAGACCTTTGCGCCGCCGAGGATAGCGACGAGGGGTCTCTTCGGATTCTCAAGAGCGCCGCCCATGAACTCGATTTCCTTCTGGATGAGGAAGCCGCAGACTGCCGGCAGATAGTCGGCAACGCCGGTCGTGGAGGAGTGAGCTCTGTGAGCCGAACCGAAAGCGTCGTTTACATAGATATCCGCAAGGGAGGCAAGAGCCTTCGAGAATGCGGGATCGTTCTTGGTCTCTTCTGCGTGGAAACGCACGTTCTCAAGGAGCATGACTTCGCCGTCCTTGAGGTTAGCGGCAAGCTCTTTTGCGCTGTCGCCGATAACGTCCTTAGCCATCTTGACATCCTGACCGAGAAGCTCGGAAAGTCTTGCGGCTACGGGAGCAAGGGAGAACTCGGGCTTGAACTCGCCCTTGGGTCTGCCCAGATGGGAGCAAAGAATAACCTTTGCGTGATGATCGATAAGATATTTGATAGTGGGGAGGGAGGCAACAATTCTCTTGTCCGAGGTGATTTTGCCGTCCTGGAGCGGGACATTGAAATCGCAGCGTACCAGCACTCTCTTGCCGGAAACATCGATATCCTTAACTGACTTTTTGTTAAGTGCGCTCATTTTGATCGTCCTTTCAAAAGTTGAATTTGCCAGCTTTTTACGCTTGCACCACTGATTATTTTATAACATAAATGTGAATATTTCAAGTGTATTTGTATGTATGATACCATGTAAAACAGGCAATTATCCCAAAAGTTTTTATATTGTTTTGCCCGAACCGATTCTTCTTGACTTTGAAGAGCTTATCTGATAAAATATTGAGCGTCAAAAAGCATATACGCCTCCTTAGTTAAATGGATATAACAGCCCCCTCCTAAGCGGGTGTTTTAATGCTCGCCTTTGTAAAAAGGCAAATGGTAATCCGTTTGAATTGTATAGTATATGCGCTTGTACCTCAGCAGGATAGAGGGTCCGCCTCCTAAGCGGAACGCCCCCGGTTCGAATCCGGGCAAGCGCGCCAAAAAGTGCCGAAAGTACTGGCTTTTCGGCGCTTTTTCTTTTCTTTGATCGCAAAAAACAACGAGTAAGTTTTTTACTCTTATAATAATAACAAAACAAGAACGAACTTATAGCATATCCCACCTAAACTCTTGCTAATTGCAATTAGCAAGAAATCAGCGGTTTGCTAATCGACTGCTAATCGGATTTTTAGCAAAATCTCGCTAATTTGAGTAGGCGTATGTTCTATCCATAGACTTTTTTATAAATTATACTATTATCATTTTATTCATGTTATAATTTCATATAGAAAAATAATTAAAATAATTCTTAAAAATGAACCTTTTGATGCTGGTACCCGTCTATATAAGTGAAACCGGTTTTTTAATCACTCATAGACAAAGGAGGTGATGATGTGGATGAGTTTGAGAACTTGCTGGAAACAGAACGTGTTTCTGTGGAACGGTTTGTGAGATTTCGGATGAGTTCTAAAGCAGATTCAGACGATGTGCTGCAGGAGATATTTCTTACAGCGTATCAGAAGTTTCCACAGTTGAAGAATAAGGACTCATTCAAAGCATGGATCATTAGCATAGCAAGAAACAAATGCAATGATTATTTTAGAAAAAAAGCAGCTCAGTACGAAATTCCGATTGACGAGTTGACAGAAATGGAACTATCAGACGGCAGGCATGGTGTTTCTGTAGTTAATACCGTAAGGGAAACGCTGAGTTTGCTCGGCAATAAGGATAAGCAGATCCTTTACCTGTACTTTTGGAAAGAGATGCCGCAATCAGAAATTGCAAAACAACTGAGCATACCTATTGGGACCGTAAAGAGCAGACTGCATACAGCAAAACAAAACTTCAAAAATAAGTATCCATATCGTACCGATGTATCGAAAGGAGAACTCTATATGAAAAAGTTGCCTGAATTTATTCCTGAATATAAAATTGAAGCAAGTACCGAAGCCCCCTTTGCAGTTAAATGGGAAGAACTTATGGGATGGTTCTTGGTACCTAAACTTGGTGAAAAGATGTCTTGGGGTATGTACGACATCCCATCCCGTAAGTGCATCCGTGTATTTGATATGCAAGTTACCGGCAAAGCTAAGGTTCACGGCATTGAAGGCGTGGAGTTGACTGCCAGAGAAGCGTCCTACTCTGATAAGAACGAAGTAATAAATCGTACATTTGTTGCACAGCTCACAGACACTCATTGCCGTTATCTTGCAACTCTCAGGAATGACGGAGATGTTCGTAATTACATTACTTTTCTCGATGGAGACGAATTCCTGCCTAACTGGGGATTTGGCGAAGATAATTGCGGAAATGAAACAAATCTGGCGCCCAAGGGCGATATCCGGAGAACGGGTACAGTTGTTACAAGCACCAATAAGGATTTCCTGTTGGACATTGTAGGACGTTACACCGTTACGATTGGCGGAAAAAGCTATGACACTGTCTGTGTTATGGACATCGAAACCTATGATTACGGCGTAGTATTAGAGCAGTTCTTAGATAAAAACGGAAGGACAATTCTTTGTCGCAGATTCAACCGTGATGACTGGGCTATCGACCGTTATAAGATACCGTGGAGTGAGCAACTTCCCAAAAACGACAGACTTACTGTAAACGGTAAGACTTATGTTCACTGGTACGATGGCATTACGGATTATATTCTCTAATAACAAAACTTAACACTATAAAGCATTAGCAAACATAAACTAAGCATATAATCACCACCCTTAATTTGCGATTCCGGCTAATTGCTTGCTAATCAAACGAATTAAAACAGCACAAAATCAGCAGTAACGGCGTAACACTCGATCAAACATTAACCTTAAAAATCCCCTGACCGCAGGGGATTTTTAGGTATTGCAAGGGATGCCGTTATCGTTTCCCTCGGTATCTCCTAAGGGGCAGTTAGGGTTCGATTCCCCCAGGGGGTGCCATGAAAAAAGCAGCCTGACGGCTGCTTTTTTCAAATGAAGCGCACCTGCGGTGCATGAAAAATGAAGTATGGCTTCGCCATATGAAGTTTGACGGAATTACGCCGAAAGTCTGTCATGCGCTTCACTTCATACGAGCGTCAGCGAGTACTTCACGGCAGCGAAGCTGCCGTTTCATGTTTGCGGGGCAAATACTTCATTAACAAGCAAGGTCTTTACGTAAACCGACAGCCGCCGGGCTGCTTTTTTCAATGAAGCGCACCTGCGGTGCATGAAGAATGAAGTATGGCTTCGCCATATGAAGTTTGACGGAATTACGCCGAAAGTCTGTCATGCGCTTTGCTTCATGCGAGCGCAAGCGAGTACTTCATGGCAGCGAAGCTGCCGTTTCATGTTTGCATAGCAAACGCTTCATATTATTTGCGTTGTATATATGATTTGACTTTGCACATAATATGTACTATAATTGTAGCGCAGGAGGTGCAGATATGGATACGAATATGACATTCCGCATGGACTCGGAGATAAAGTCGCAGATGAACGCGATCTGCGCGCAGCTCGGGATGACTGCTTCTACGGCGTTCAACATTTTTGCAAATGCTTTTGTCCGCGAAAAGGGTATGCCATTTTCCGTGACAATCAGGGAACCCGAGAACACAGTGCCGCAGGAGAAGATGCTCGATGACACCGATCAGCTGCTTTCCAAATTCGCTTCTGATTATAGGAGAATGGCAAAATGATTTGGATCGGGGCGGATGATGTGATTCTGATACACAGCAGAATCATACAAACCACTGGCGGTATAGACGGACTGCGCGACCGCGCGGGGCTGGAGGCGGCAATTGCCGCTCCGCTTCAGTCTTTCGACGGTCAGGATCTCTTTCCGTCTGATATTGAAAAAATTGCGCGTCTCGGATACGGCCTTGCCGCGAACCACGCTTTTTTCGACGGAAACAAGCGCATCGGAGCAATGATGACTCAGCTTCTTCTGAAATGGAACGGCTATAATCTCGAATTGTGTCAGGGCGAGCTGGCAGATATGTTCATCGCGATTGCGGACGGAAAATCCGGCGAAGAAGACCTGCTGTCATGGATTAAAGCGCATATTAAATGAAAAATAAATATCCAACCGCAAAATCCCCCGCACGGCAAATTTCCGTGCGGGGGACATTTTTTATTTTCCGCTTTCGCCGTAGTTTGAGAGCACACGGGCGGACGGGTCGTTGACATCGCAGCCCTCCCATGACTTGTTGGGCATCCAGAAATCGACTATCATCTCGGACTGACCGGGATAGTACTTTTCAAATATCTCGCGGTAGAGCAGGGATTCTTTCGTGAACGGTTTTGCGTGGGTGTATTTTTCGCACTTCTCTTTGAATTCCTCTTCGGTGTAGAGCCCCTCGGCGTATTCCTTGAGGTAGTCGACCATCGAGTGACCGACCGCGTCGGAGAACGCCGCCTTTTCGCGGAAGAGTATATCGTGGGGCAGATAGTTGCCCTCGAACGCGTGGCGGAGCAGATATTTGCCCTTGCCGTAGGTGTTCATTTTTTTAGCGGGATCGACGGACATGACATATTTCACAAAGTCGAGATCGCCGAACGGCACGCGCGCCTCAAGCGAGTTTACGGAGATGCAGCGGTCGGCGCGCAGAACGTCGTACATGTGCAGCTCTCTTATTCTCTTCTGCGACTCCTTCTGGAACTCCTCCGCGCTCGGCGCAAAGTCGGTGTATTTGTAGCCGAACAGCTCGTCGGAGATTTCGCCTGTCAGAAGAACTCTTATATCCGTGTTCTCGTGTATCCATTTGCACAGCAGGTACATACCCATGCTCGCGCGGATAGTTGTGATATCAAATGTGCCGAGCATACGTATGACGCTCTCGAGCGAGTCCAAGACCTGCTCTTTTGTCATGATGACCTCGGTGTGGTCGCTGCCGATATAGTCGGCGACTTCCTTTGCGTATTTGAGGTCGATAGCGTCCTCGCTCATGCCTATTGCAAAGGTGCGTATCGGCTTTTTGCTCTGTCTCGCCGCTATGGCGCAGACGAGGGAGGAGTCGAGTCCGCCGGAGAGCAGGAAGCCGACCTTTGCGTCCGCAACGAGTCTCTTGTCAACGCCGGCGATGAGCTTTTCGCGGATGTTTTTGCAAACTGTCTCAAGGTCGTCATGGCAGACTTCGTCAACCGCCGCTATGTCGCAGTATTGGACAAACTTGCCGTCTTTGTAGTAGTGCCCGGGCGGGAAGGGCATAACATGCCCGCACATTCCGACGAGGTTTTTCGCCTCGCTCGCGAACATGATAACGCCTTTTTTATCGTAGCCGTAGTAGAGCGGGCGGATGCCTATCGGGTCTCTTGAGGCGATGTATTTTTTCTCTTCGCCGTCGTAGATAATCAGCGCAAACTCGGCGTCGAGCATCTTAAACATATCCACGCCGTATTCGCGGTAGAGCGGGAGAAGTATCTCGCAGTCAGAGCCGCTTTTGAATGTATATTTCTTCGCAAGCTCCTCTTTTATCTTCTCGTAGCCGTATATCTCGCCGTTGCAGACGACATAGCTGCCGTCCAATTCAAACGGCTGCATTCCGTCGGGAGTCAGTCCCATTATCGCAAGGCGGTGGAAGCCGAGCAGTCCTTTGCCGGTGTCTATTATCCGGCTGTCGTCCGGTCCTCTTGAAACGGTCTTTTTGAATCCTTCTTCAAAATCGGAAAAAGCGGCACAGCAGTCGCAGTAACCCATTATCGAACACATAGTAATCTTTCCTTTCGGTTAGTTTCAGCATTCGATAGGGCAAGTGCCAACTCGCTGTGCCACCTATCTTTGTTCTCTTTTCGGCTTCGAAGAAAGCCTCGCCGCTGTAACGGTCGGCGTGTCCGGCGCACCTACTCGGTAGTCCTTTCGGCTTGCAGCTCGTCGGGTGTTATTCGCGCGGCTCCTGTGCTGCATGGCTCTCACCGTCCCATGCTCGCTTTGAGCGGTATTCCGCGTTACTTCTCCCGACTCGGGCGCTTTTGTTATTGTAAAAAGGGTCGTAGATTTTTATTTTACGCTGAAGAGCAGGTCGCTGTAGGTCGGGAACGGCCAGAACTCCTTGGCGGTTATCGTCTCAGCCTCGTCGCAGACGGCGCGCAGGGCATCCATCTTGCCGAGGATAACATCTCTGATATCGTTCGCCGCTTCGGTGACATCCTCGATAGCCTGGAATTTCGCTATCTCGCTGTCAAGGTCTGCGGTCGCGTCGGCGATTTCATCGGACAGCTCGGAGAGCTTCGTGATGGTCGCGGTCTCGTATTTGCAGGGAAGACCTGCGACTGCCGCTTTCTTCGCGGCGAGGGTCTCTGCGAGCGACTTTGTGTAGCCCTCGACTGCGGGGAGAATCTCTTTTCTCGCCATGTCGACCATGGTCAGAGCCTCTATATTGACGGTCTTTGAGTAGTTCTCAAGAAGTATCTCATAGCGGCTGTGAAGCTCTGCGGGTGAGAATATCTTGTGAGCGGTGAGCATCTTCACATTCTTGTCGGCTATCATCGCGGGCATAGCGTCCGGAGTGGTGCGGAGATTCATCAGTCCGCGCTCCTCGGTAGCTTCCTTTATCCACGCGTCGTCATAGCCGTTGCCGTTGAAGATGATTCTCTTGTGGTCTTTTATGGTCTTCTTTATCATGTCGTGCAGAGCGGTCTCGAAGTCATCGACATTTTCGAGGCGATCCGCATATATCTTGAGCGATTCCGCAACGGCGGCGTTGAGCATGATGTTCGCGCAGGCGATGCTGTTTGACGAGCCGAGCATACGGAACTCAAACTTGTTGCCGGTGAACGCAAAGGGCGATGTACGGTTGCGGTCGGTGGTGTCGCGGGTGAACTTCGGCAGAACATGAACGCCGAGCTTCATCGTTGTCTTTTCGCTGCCGCTGTAGGGCGCGTCGTTCTCTATAGCGTCGAGAACTGCGGTCAGCTCGTCGCCGAGGAACATAGAGACAACTGCGGGCGGAGCTTCGTTCGCGCCGAGTCTGTGGTCGTTGCCTGCGGTCGCGACGGAGACGCGGAGCAGATCCTGATAGTCGTCAACTGCTTTGATAACCGCGCAGAGGAACAGCAGGAACTGTGCGTTCTCATAGGGGGTCTCGCCGGGGGTGAGGAGGTTGACTCCCGTATCTGTAGCCATGGACCAGTTGTTGTGCTTGCCCGAGCCGTTGACTCCGGCGAACGGCTTCTCGTGGAGCAGGCAGACAAGTCCGTGCTTCGCGGCGACTTTCTGCATGATCTCCATGGTCAGCTGGTTGTGGTCGGTGGCGATGTTCGTTGTGGTGTATATGGGCGCGAGCTCATGCTGAGACGGCGCGACTTCGTTGTGCTCGGTCTTTGCAAGAACGCCGAGCTTCCAGAGCTCTTCGTTGAGGTCTGCCATATAAGCGGCGACTCTCGGCTTGATAACTCCGAAATAGTGGTCGTCCATCTCCTGACCCTTGGGCGCCTTTGCGCCGAAAAGAGTGCGCCCGCAGAAGACGAGGTCTTTGCGCTGCTCATAGAGAGCCTTGTCAACAAGGAAGTATTCCTGCTCGGGGCCGACGGAGGTGCGCACGCACTTTACATCGGTGTTGCCGAAGAGTCTGAGAATACGAAGAGCCTGCTTATTGAGAGCCTGCATGGAACGGAGCAGGGGCGTTTTCTTGTCGAGTGCCTCGCCGCCGTAAGAGCAGAACGCCGTGGGGATGCAGAGGGTCTTGTCTTTTATAAATGCGTAGGAAGTGGGATCCCACGCGGTGTAGCCGCGGGCTTCAAATGTTGCTCTGAGTCCGCCCGACGGGAAGGACGATGCGTCCGGCTCGCCTTTTATCAGTTCCTTGCCCGAGAACTCCATGATAACGCGTCCGTCGGAGGCGGGGGTTATGAAGCTGTCGTGTTTCTCGGCGGTGATGCCGGTCAGGGGCTGGAACCAGTGGGTGAAATGGGTCGCGCCGTGCTCAACGGCCCAGTCCTTCATAGCGGCGGCAACTGCGTTGGCGACGTCATTATTCAGGCTTGCTCCTTCGTCAATAGTCTTCTTGAGAGACTGGTAAACATCGGCGGAAAGCATTGCTTTCATCACTCTGTCGTCAAAAACGAGACTGCCGAAATAATCAGATACTGTGCTCATAAGTTAGCGCTCCTTTTTCATATTTTAAGGCGAAAAATAAAAAATGGCGTCAATGAACCCGTTCGGTTCAAAGACGCCATTGCCTTTATGCGCTGAATTATACGCGCAGCAAAATCGTTTGTCAAGGCGTTTTCGGACAATTCTTTATTTTTGTGCAAATAGCCGCAATCGGAGCTTTTTGAAAAGCGATTTTATGAGCAAGATGTAACCGTCTTTTTGAGAAAATGCGGCGGCTTTGAATTAATACGGAAAAAATTTTTTCGGCGGCGCTCTTTTCTCTCAGCCGTTTCGGAAAATAAAGTGCGATACATATATAAAATACGCGATTGACACGGGTCTTTTAATATGATAAAATACGCCTCAAATGAGCAAAGGCGTTCATTCCGCCGGGGACAGTGCCCCCCATCGGAGGACGCCTTTGCTTTTTGCTTTTTCGGAATCGAGCGCCCCGCATCTCATCGGGTTTTGCGGGCAGTTGACCGCGTTGTCATATTTTTCGGTTCCAAAGCACTCGCTTTTAGTACAGAATACCGTAGAAGTCGGCAGGAAAGGTGTGTTATAATATGATATAATGAAAGTACGCGTGAAACCTTAACCGGAGAAGTATATAAAAAGAAAAGATAAAATACGGAGGGATATTAATGACAAAGTACATCTTTGTGACCGGAGGCGTCGTATCCGGCCTCGGAAAGGGGATAACTGCGGCGTCGCTCGGACGAATACTCAAAGCGCGCGGACTCAAGGTAGCGGCGCAGAAGCTCGATCCTTATATCAACGTTGACCCGGGCACCATGAGCCCCTATCAGCACGGCGAAGTTTATGTCACGGAAGACGGCGCGGAGACCGACCTTGACCTCGGCCACTACGAGCGCTTCATCGACGAGGATCTTAACAAATACTCGAATCTCACCACCGGTAAAGTATACTGGAACGTGCTCAACAAAGAGCGCCGCGGCGAGTATCTCGGTTCGACCGTTCAGGTCATACCCCATATAACAAATGAAATAAAGGATTTCGTATACCGTGTCGGCAAGAAAACCGATGCTGACGTGGTCATCACTGAGATCGGCGGCACTATAGGTGACATTGAATCCCAGCCTTTCCTCGAAGCTGTAAGACAGATATCTCTTGAGGTAGGGCGTGAGAACAGCCTCTTCATCCATGTCACTCTGGTGCCGTTTTTGCGTGGATCGGACGAGCATAAGTCAAAGCCCACCCAGCACTCGGTCAAAGAGCTGCAGGGCATGGGCATCAACCCGAACATAATCGTCCTGCGCTGCGACGAGCCGCTTGAGGAGTCTATCTTCAAGAAGATATCGCTCTTCTGCAACGTCAAGCCAGACTGCGTTATCGAGAACATCACCCTGCCTTATCTCTACGAAGCTCCGCTGATGCTCGAGAAGTCGAACTTCTCGTCCGTCGTTTGCCGCGAGCTGAATATAGACGCTCCCGAGCCGGATCTCGACGAGTGGACGGAGCTTGTCCACCGCATCAAGAACCGCGAAAAGGAAGTCAAGATAGGTCTTGTCGGCAAATATGTCCAGCTCCATGACGCGTATCTGTCCGTTGCCGAGGCGCTTCGCCACGCGGGCTACACTCTCAACACCCACATCCGCATCGACTGGATCGATTCTGAGAATCTGACCGAGGCGAACTACGAGCAGGAGCTCTCGCACCTCGACGGAATAATAGTCCCCGGCGGCTTCGGCGGCAGAGGAATCGAGGGCATGATCCTCGCGGCGAAATACGCCAGAGAGAACCGCGTTCCTTATTTCGGAATCTGCCTCGGAATGCAGATTGCGGTTATCGAATACGCGCGCGATGTCGCGGGTATCAAAGACGCTCACTCGGGCGAGTTCGATGAGCTCTGCAAGAACAAGGTCATCGACTTCATGCCCGGTCAGAGCGACAATATCGACAAGGGCGGCACACTGCGCCTTGGCGCATATCCCTGCGTCATCAAGCCCGGCACGACGATGGAGCGCTGCTACGGAAAGTCCGAAATTTCCGAGCGCCACCGCCACCGCTATGAGTTCAACAACGATTATCGCGATATACTTACTCAGAACGGACTCACCCTCTCGGGTCTTTCGCCCGACGGCAGACTCGTTGAAACGGTCGAGCTTTCCGACCGCCCGTTCTATGTCGGAGTGCAGTATCACCCCGAGTTCAAATCCCGTCCCAACAAGGCTCACCCGCTGTTCAAAGGCTTTATAGCCGCAGCGCTTGAAAAATCTGAGATCGGAGAATAAATACCTATGGCAAACTTGCATGAAGAGTGCGGCGTTTTCGGAGTCTATTCACCCAAGCCCGGCCCCGTGGCGGATCTCGCCTATTACGGTCTCTATGCTTTGCAGCACAGAGGACAGGAGAGCTGCGGCATAGTCGTCAACGACGACGGAGTGTTCGCTTCGCGCAAGGATATCGGACTTGTCAACGAAGTCTTCTCGCGCGACGACCTGATGAAGTTCCCGCAGGGCAGGATGGCTGTCGCCCACGCGCGCTACGGCACGACCGGCGGCAACAGCAGAGCGAACTGCCAGCCCATCGAGGTCAACCACCAGAAGGGCAAGATGGCTCTTGCCCACAACGGAAACCTCAGCAACGCCTATGAACTGCGCAGCGAGCTTGAGCTCGGCGGCGCTATCTTCCACACGACGAGCGACACCGAGATAATCGCCTATATCGTCACGCAGGCGCGCCTCAACAGTCCTTCGATAGAAAATGCGCTGAGCAGCGCGATGAACAGGCTTGAGGGCGCGTATTCCCTCGTGCTCATGTCCGCCGCAAAGCTGCTCGCGGCGCGCGACCCCTACGGGTTCCGACCGCTGTGCTACGGCAAAACGCTCGACGGCACATATGTCGTCGCGTCCGAGAGCTGTGCGCTCTCCGCCGTCGGCGCAAAATTCGAGCGCGATATACTCCCCGGCGAGATACTCGTTTTTGACGAAAACGGCGTGCGCTCGAACAGGGATCACTGCGGCGAAAAGCCGAGGCGCTCATGCATTTTTGAGTATATCTATTTTGCAAGACCCGATTCCGTCATTGATGGAGTGTCGGTCCACGCGGCGCGCAAAAATGCCGGCGCGATACTTTCAAAGACCCATCCGGTCGAAGCCGATGTCGTCATGGGCGTCCCGGATTCGGGAATCGACGCGGCTCTTGGCTATGCCGAGGCGTCGGGGATACCCTACGGAATGGGCTTCATAAAAAACAAATATATCGGCAGAACTTTCATCTCGCCCGGTCAGGACAAGAGAATCGACCAGGTCAGAATAAAGCTCAGCGCGATAGGCGAATCCGTAAAGGATAAGAGAATAGTGCTTATCGACGACTCGATAGTGCGCGGCACGACGAGCCGTCAGATAGTCAACCTCCTGCGCGAAGCGGGGGCAAAAGAGGTGCATATGCGCATCTCCTCGCCGCCGTTCATGCACCCGTGCTACTACGGCACGGACGTTGACTCGCGCGAGAATCTTATCGCCTGCCACCACTCGGTGGAGGAGATTGCCGACATAATCGGCGCGGATTCCCTCGGATATCTGCCGGAGTCGGAGCTTAAAAATCTGATAGGCAGCGAGAACTTCTGCAGCGCGTGCTTCAACGGAGTCTATCCGACCCCTATCCCGGATGTTATCACCAAAGACCGCTTTGAGGGGAAACTCTCCGAGCGGAGCAAATAAATAAAAATACGAAAAGCGAAAGGAAACTGCGGTATGGAAAAGTTGTATGAAGGCAAGAGCAAGGTCGTTTACAGTTCGGAGGAGCCCGGTACCTGCATCATCAAGTACAAGGACACCGCCACTGCCGGCAACGGCGTCAAGAAAGAGGATCTGCCCGGAAAAGGAAAACTCAACGCGGCGATCTCCAACATCATCTTTGATTACCTCATGAAGAACGGAGTCAAGACCCATCTTCTCAAGGTCATCGACGAAACCACCGTCCTCGCGAAGAAGGCTGAGATCGTCATGGTCGAGGTCATAGTCAGAAATATCGCAGCAGGAAGCTTTTCAAAGAAATACGGCGTGCCGGAGGGCTCGCCCCTGAAGAACACGGTCGTTGAGTTCAGCTACAAGAGCGACGAGCTCGGCGATCCGATGATAAACGACAGCCAGATAACCGCCATCGGTCTCGCCACGCAGGAGGAGCTCGACGAGCTCAGAGCTATGTCCAAGCGCATAAACGAGCTGATGACCGAGCTGTTCGCAAAGGGCGGCGTGCGCCTTGTCGATTTCAAGCTTGAGTTCGGACGCACCGACGAGGGACTTGTCCTGTGCGATGAGATATCCCCCGATTCCTGCCGCCTGTGGGATATGGAGACCGACAAGAAGCTCGATAAGGACAGATTCCGCCGCGACCTCGGCGATGTTCTCGGCGGATACAGAGATGTTCTCGCGAGACTTCAGAGCTCGATCTGATAAATTCAAGGAGTGTATTTTTAAATGAGACTCATAGACCGCAAGATCGTCCTTGAGGACGGCAGCGAGTACTACGGATACGGCTTCGGCAGCTATACCGACAGGGTGTGCGAAATAGTTTTCAACACCTCGATGGTCGGCTATCAGGAGATAGTCTCCGACCCATCGTATACCGATCAGATGGTCGTTATGACATATCCGCTCATAGGCAACTACGGCATAACCGACGACGATTTCGAGTGCAAAAACCCGAGCATCGGCGGCCTTATCGTGTATGACTACAACGATATGCCCTCGAACTTCAGATACACAAAGACGCTCTCGGAGCTGCTCGAAGAGAACGGTATCCCCGGCATCTCCGGCGTTGACACGAGAAAGCTCACCCGCAGCATACGCGACTTGGGCTCGCGCCGCGTGCTCATAACCTCGCCCGATATCCCGGTTGAGGTCGCGGTGGAGATAATCAAAAATACCCCCGTCGCCCACGATGCGGTCAGCCGCGTCAGCTGCAAAAAGCGCTGGTATTCGCGCACGTCGAACCCGCAGTTCAATGTCGTTGCGATAGACTGCGGCATGAAGCTCAATATTGTGCGCAGCCTCAACAAGTTCGGCTGCAACGTCGTTGTCGTGCCCTATGACACGCCGGCGGATGAAATAGAATTCATGAAGCCCGACGGAGTGTTTCTTTCAAACGGCCCCGGCGACCCCGAGGATGTGACCCCTGTTATAAACACGGTCAGGGCGCTTCGAGGCAAATATCCGATTTTCGGCATCTGCCTCGGACATCAGATGATATCCCTCGCCTACGGCGCAAAGACATATAAGCTCAAGTTCGGTCACCGCGGCGGAAACCATCCGGTCATGAACCTCGACACCGATAAGATAGAGATAACCTCGCAGAACCACAGCTACGCCGTTGACCCGAAGTCGGTCGAGGGCACCGATCTCGAAGTGACGCACATAAATCTTCTCGACAACACCGTCGAGGGAGTAAGATGCAAGAAAGACCTTGTGTTCAGCGTGCAGTATCACCCCGAGAGCGCGCCCGGTCCGCAGGACAGCAGCTATCTGTTCGGTCAGTTTATCGACTATATGAAGGAGGCGAAGGAGCGTGCCTAAGAGAACTGATATAAAAAAGGTGCTCGTTATCGGCTCGGGTCCTATAGTCATCGGTCAGGCTGCCGAGTTCGACTACGCCGGAACTCAGGCGTGCCTCGCCCTGCGTGAGGAGGGCTACGAGGTCGTCCTCGCGAACTCGAACCCCGCAACGATAATGACCGATACCACCATAGCCGATAAGGTTTATATGGAGCCGCTGACTCTCGAATACCTCGCGCGTATCTGCCGCTATGAGCGCCCGGACGCGATAGTCCCCGGCATCGGCGGTCAGACCGGACTCAACCTTGCGATGCAGCTCGCGAAAAAAGGCGTTCTCAAGGAGTGCGAGATAGAGCTGCTCGGCACTGATGCCGAGAGCATTGAGCGCGCCGAGGACAGAGAGCTTTTCAAAGAGCTCTGCGAGAGCATCGGCGAGCCGATAGTCCCCTCGCAGATAACCTACAGCATCGAAGAGGGTCTTGAGGCGGCGGAGAAGATAGGCTATCCCGTTATCCTGCGCCCCGCGTTCACGCTCGGCGGAACGGGCGGCGGCTTTGCCTATGACCCCGACGAGATGCGCGACATGATGAAGAACGCGCTTGCGCTCTCGCCCGTGCATCAGGTGCTCGTCGAAAAGAGCATAAAGGGCTACAAAGAGATAGAATACGAAGTGATACGCGACGCGAACGACACTGCTATCACTGTTTGTAATATGGAAAACCTCGACCCCGTCGGCATTCATACCGGCGACTCGATAGTCGTCGCGCCCAGCCAGACGCTGACGAACAAAGAATATCAGATGCTCAGGGATTCCGCGCTCAGAATTATCCGCGCTCTGGGAGTAAAGGGCGGCTGCAACGTTCAGTTTGCGCTCGACCCCCATTCGTTCCGCTACTATGTCATTGAGGTCAACCCCAGAGTTTCGCGCTCGTCCGCCCTCGCTTCAAAGGCGAGCGGATATCCGATAGCGCGTGTCTCGGCGAAGATAGCGGTCGGCATGGATCTGCATGAGATACAGCTTGCAAATACCCCTGCCTGCTTCGAGCCCTCGCTCGACTATGTCGTGACCAAGATGCCGCGCTTCCCGTTCGACAAGTTCCCCGCCGCGCACAACACGCTTTCGACCCAGATGAAGGCGACCGGCGAGGTCATGAGCGTCGGACGCACATTCGAAGAGAGCCTGCTCAAGGCGATACGCTCGCTCGAAGAGAGCAAGAACCATCTGCATATGGAGAAGTTCGACTCGGCGCATATGAGCGTTGACGAGCTGCTCGAATATATCAAAGAGGGCACGGACGACCGTCTCTATGCAATATCCCAGCTGATGTGGATGGGCGTTGACCCGTCGCTCATCTGCGATATAACGCATATAGATATGTTCTTCCTCGACAAGATAAAGAAGATAGTCGATTTCGAGAAGGAGATGGAGGCGAATCCCGGCTCCGACATTCTTCTGCGCGAGGCAAAGCGCCTCGGCTTCTCCGATTCGTATATCGCCGAGCTCTGGAAAGAGAGCGAGGACAGCATATATGAGCGCAGATGCAAAGAGGATATCTTCCCGACATACAAGATGATCGACACCTGCGCGAGCGAGTTCGACAGCTATGTGCCCTATTTCTACTCGACCTACGCGAGCGAGAACGAGTCCGTTGTGTCGGACAAAAAGAAGATAATAGTCTTAGGTTCAGGTCCTATCCGTATAGGACAGGGCGTTGAGTTCGACTATTCGACCGTCCACGCCGTCCATGCCATCCAGCAGCTCGGCTATGAGGCGATAGTTATAAACAATAACCCCGAGACCGTTTCGACCGACTACACCACTGCCGACAAGCTCTATTTCGAGCCCCTGACGACAGAGGATGTCATGAATATAGTCCATCTTGAAAAGCCGGAGGGCGTTATAGTTACCCTCGGCGGTCAAACTGCCGTCAACCTCGCGGCTCCGCTTGCAAGGCGCGGCGTGAAGATAATCGGCACCGACTGCGACGCCATTGAGCGCGCCGAGAACAGAGACGCGTTTGACGCCGTTATAAAATCTCTCGGCATCCCGAATCCGAAAGGCGAGGCTGTTACGGATATCGAGACCGGTGCGGCTGTTGCCGCGCGCATAGGCTATCCGGTGCTTGTGCGCCCGAGCTTCGTGCTCGGCGGCAGAGCGATGGAGATAGTCGCAAACGAGACTATGCTCAGAAAATATCTCAAGAACGCCGTTGAGGTCGATGAGGACAAGCCCGTGCTCATAGATAAATATCTTATGGGCAAGGAAGTTGAGATAGACGCCATCTGCGACGGCAGTGAGGTGTTCATTCCCGGCATAATGGAGCTCGTCGAGCGTACCGGCGTCCACTCGGGCGACAGCACGAGCGTGTATCCGCCGTTCTCTATCTCTCAGAAAGTCAGAGACACGATAGCCGAATACACCACAAAGCTCGGACTCGGCATAGGCATAGTCGGTCTGTTCAATATACAGTTTATAGTTGACAGCGACGAGAGCGTCTATGTTATCGAGGTCAACCCCCGCGCCTCGCGAAGCGTGCCGTTCCTTTCAAAGTCCACCGACTGCAATCTTGTCCGCATCGCGACAAAGGTCATGCTCGGACAGAGCCTGCGCGACCAGGGCATAACCGATATGCGCCTGCCCGACGGCAAGCGCTGGTATGTCAAAGCCCCGGCGTTCTCGTTCGAGAAGCTGACTGGCATGGACGCATATCTCTCGCCCGAGATGAAATCGACCGGTGAAGCGATAGGCTACGACAAGCGCCTGAACCGCGCGCTCTACAAGGCTCTTCAGGCGTCCGGAGTCAGGATGAAGGAATACGGTACGGTAATAGTTACCCTTGCCGATGAAGATAAAGAAGAGGCTCTGCCGCTCGTCAAGCGCTTCTATCACCTCGGCTTCAATATCGAGGCGACCGCCGGAACCGCGGCGTTCCTCAAGAAGCACGGCATACGCACCCGAGTGCGCGGCAAGCTCAGCGAGGGCAGCACCGAGATTCTCGATTCCATCCGCGCGGGCTATGTCAGCTATGTTATAAACACGCGCGCCATTCTCTCCGGCGTCCATTTTGAGGACGGCGTTGAGATTCGCCGCTGCGCCGTCCAGAACGGCGTGACGATATTCACCTCCCTCGACACCGTGAAGATAGTCCTCGATGTTCTCGAAGAGATAACCCCCGAGATATCGACCATAAACGGCGACGGCGAGAACTGATTTCAACAACCCTTATTATATTAAAAGACCTCCCCGAGCGGGAGGTCTTTTGCTTTTGCTGAAAATAAACCGCCGCACGGCACGAACCGACGGCGGATTGATATTTTAATTTACGCCTTGCCCTTTTGCAGCAGCACTCTCAGCGGCCCTTCAAAGACGAGCTGGTTGATAAAAAACGCCTTTATGTCATTCGGACTGCAAAATTTTTTCCTGCGCCCTGCGGAGAGCGAGGTCTGTTCTCTTATCGTGCGCGAGACGAAGCCGACGCAGGTGTCGCGCCCGCGCTGCTTCGGGATTATCCGCAGATAGAGCAGGGCAAGCCCGATGTAGCTGTATTTATATTCGTCGGCGTTTGAGGTCATGTGCTTTATGATGCGCTCGACATTGCGGAGCTCCGCCTCCGTTACGGGCAGAGCGAACAGCGCGCAGGGGACATCCGTGCCTTTATAAGTCGGGTGGAGGTCAAAGTCCTCGGTCATGAATCCGCGCTTGCCCGTGAAGCTGAAAAATTTCGGGTAGTGTTCGTCCGTGCTTATCGACATATGGGAGTATTCCCAAAGCCCTATTCTTTTTATAGTTCGCGAGACCTTATCCGGATAGTCGGTGAGCATAATATAGACGGTGCGGTCTTTTCTGTTCATTCGGCATACTCCCCCTTGTAATATTTTTTAGTATATGCTAACATTATAAACAACTAAAGTTGTCTAATCAAGAAACTGTTTTGTGAATTGGTAAGATAAACGACTGAATATAAAAAGAGGCGTTTAAATGGTGAATAAAAATGATTTGAGATATATCAAAACGGAGCGGCTGATAGTACATACATATGTCGATATGCGCCTGCGCGACCCGTCGCCCGTCAAAGTCAGCGACCTGTGCCGTGAGGCACTGATAAACAAAACGACATTCTATTCCCACTACGATACTATGGAGAGCCTGCATCGGCACATCTGCCGCGAGACCGTCGCCGATATTCTCGTCCGCTGCGACTGCGCCCAGATGGCGTTCAGCGATACATACGCCTTTGTTTCAGAGCTTGTCGGCGCGATATCGCGTGAGGAGCGGCTCATCCGCGCGCTCTACGGCGACGATGTGACCTCACTGCTCAACGATGCTGAGGAGGCTCTTTTCAGAATCTATCTGCATGACGACGATGAGCCGGAACGCAAAGAAAAAATAATCTTCTGCATCGGCGGAACATCAAGATTATTGCTCATGAACCCGGACGAGCACGGCATCCGCGCAGCGTCCGAGCTTATACGCACCGTCTTTAATCTCAACGAAAACAGAACATAAAAATCTTCAGCGCCGAGGTCACAAATTGTTTACAAACATATTGTTGACAATCGGCGCGCATATATGTATAATGTGTAGCATGCTACACTTAATATTGCTGAAAACAGCTTTGCGGAAAGGAAATCGCTATGGAGCATATCGGATATTTTTTCAAACGTATAGATAACCGTTTGAAATCAAACGCCGACGCTGCACTCGGCAAGCACGGGCTGACCTTTGCGCAGTCGCGTATTTTGAGATTCCTCGCCGAGCGCGGAGGTCAGGCGACCCAGAAAGAAATAGAGGACTACGCCCATGTTTCGCACCCGACGATTGTCGGCATAGTCACGCGCATGGAGCAGAGCGGCTTTCTCAGCACCTGCACCGATCCGTCGGACAAGAGAAACAAGGTCGTGCGGCTGACCGACAAGGCGAAAGACATCAATCTCGAGATACGCCGTTCTATCGACAACGGCGAGCGGGCGATGCTCAAATCGTTCAGCGAAGAAGAAGTCGAACAGCTCCGCGGATATCTCATAAGGATATGCGATAACCTTGATATTGACAGCAGCCCCGGCTGCAAACCGGAAAGTGGAGCAAAGAAAGAAAAGAGGGAGTGAGAATATGATAAAAACTTTGTTGAAGAGCATGCGCCAATACAAAAAAGTATCATGGGCGACTATCTTTTTCTCCGCGTTTGAAGTCGTGTTCGAGATAGTTATCCCGCTTTGTATGTCGGGTCTTATCGACAACGGCATCGAGGGCGGCGTGATGTCCATGGTCTGGAAATACGGTCTTGCGCTGCTATTCCTCGCGGTGTTCCAGATGGTGACGGGAATGCTTGCGGCGTTCCTCGGCTCGCGCGCGTCCGCCGGATTCGGTGCGAATCTGCGCAGTGATATGTATGACAATGTTCAGACCTTCGCATTCTCGAACATTGACAAATTCTCGACCGCGTCGATAGTCACGAGACTGACGACGGATGTCACAAATATTCAGAACGCCTATCAGATGCTCATAAGAATAGCGATACGCGGACCCGTTATGCTGATTTTCGCCATGATAGTCTCGTTCAGAATCGACAGCCAGATTTCGCTTATGTTCATTGCGATTATACCCGTCCTCGCGGCGCTGCTCGTGCTGATAATCATCAAGGTGCACCCCGTGTTCAAGCGCGTTTTCCACACCTACGATGAGCTCAACAACGTCGTTCAGGAGAATGTGCGCGGCATAAGAGTCGTCAAGTCCTTCAATCAGGAGGAGCACGAGATAAGCAAATTCGAGAAGATATCCGAGAAGATATATAAAGACTTTGCAAAGGCGGAGCGCCTTATCGCGCTCAACGCGCCTATTATGCAGGTCTGCATGTATACCTGCATGATACTCATCTCATGGCTCGGCGCAAAGGCGGTCATCGCCAGCGGCAACAACGCAGCCCTTGGTCTGACTACCGGTTCGCTCACCGCGCTGTTCACCTACGCCATGCAGATACTCATGAGCCTCATGATGCTCTCCATGGTCTTTGCCATGATGATAATCGCGAGCTCTTCCGCTCAGCGTATAGCTGAGATACTCAACGAAAAGACCGATATCTCGAACCCCGCGAACCCCGTTCTCGAAGTTGAAGACGGCGAGATAGATTATAAAAATGTCAACTTCGCCTATGCTTCAAAGGCGGACACAAAGGTGCTCGACAATGTCAACGTGCATATAGCCTCCGGCGAGACGGTCGGCATAATCGGCGGCACGGGTTCGTCGAAATCTTCGTTCGTCCAGCTCATACCGCGCCTCTACGATGTAACGGGCGGTGAAGTGATGCTCGGCGGCGTGGATGTCAGAAGCTACGATCTCGATACCCTGAGAAACTCGGTTGCAATGGTGCTCCAGAAGAACGAGCTGTTCTCCGGCACGATATCCGAGAACCTGCGCTGGGGCAACGAGAACGCGACCGATGATGAAATAAAGCACGCCTGCGAGCTCGCTCAGGCGGATGAATTTGTCAGCGCGATGCCCGACGGCTACAACACCTATATCGAACAGGGCGGCACGAATGTCTCCGGCGGTCAGAAGCAGAGGCTGTGCATAGCGCGCGCTCTGCTCAAGAATCCCAAGGTGCTCATTCTCGACGACTCGACAAGCGCCGTCGATACCCACACCGATGCGCTGATTCAAAAGGGACTTTCGCAGTATATGCCCGACACGACTAAAATAATTATTGCCCAGCGCATAAGCTCGGTTCAGAACGCGGACAAAATACTCGTGTTCGACAACGGCAGAATAATCGCGCAGGGCACGCATGACGAGCTGCTGAAATCCTGCGATATCTATCGCGAAGTTTATGAATCCCAGCAGAAGGGAGGAAACGACGATGAGTAAGCCTATGCCTATGCACGGAGGACCCAAGGGCATGCCCGGCGGACCCGGAATGCAGCCCAGAAAGCTCGACAAGAAAACGCTCAAACGTCTGCTCTCTTATCTCAAAAATTATAAGGGCACGATAATTCTCGTCACAATCTGCATCCTGCTCAGCGCGGTTGCGGGCGCTGCGTCGTCGATGTTCCTCCAGACGCTTATCGACGACTATATAACCCCGATGGTCGGTCAGTCCTCGCCCGACTTCTCCGGCTTCATTCGCGCGCTGATAACCATGGCTGTTATCTATCTCATCGGCACGCTCTCGACGCTTATCTACAACCGCCGCATGGTCACTATAGCGCAGGGAACGCTCAAGACCATACGCGATGAGATGTTCGAGAAGATGCAGCGCCTGCCGATAAGATATTTCGATTCGCACACCCACGGCGACACGATGAGCCTCTATACCAACGATACCGATACCCTGCGCCAGATGCTCGCGCAGTCGATGGGTCAGCTGATTTCTTCGGCGTTCACCGTCGCGGCGGTGTTCTGCTGTATGCTCTATATCAGTGTCGGCCTGACGCTCGTTGTGTGCATATCGCTGTTCTTTATCATGCAGATAATCAAGAAAGTCGTCGGCAAGAGCGGCGCGTATTTCGTAGCCCAGCAGAGATCTCTTGCAGACCTTGACGGATATATCGAAGAGATGATGAACGGTCAGAAGGTCATAAAAGTCTTCTGCCACGAAGAACAGTCGAAAAAAGAAATGAAGCAGCGCAACACCGAGTGGGAGCACAACGCCGCGAACGCAAACGGCCACGCGACTTCGATGATGCCCATGACGAACGCGTTCGGATATTTCCTGTATATCCTGCTCGCCGTTATCGGCTCGTATATGGCTATCGCCGGCACGAAGAATCTCGGGCTGACAGGCGTCAACACGCTGTCTCTCGGAATGATTGCCTCGTTCCTCGTGCTCTCGCGCAACTTCATAAACCCGATATCCCAGATGTCGAACCAGTTCAACTCGATTGTCAACGCCCTCGCGGGTGCCGAGCGAATCTTCACATTTATGGACGAAGAGCCCGAGCCCGATGACGGATATGTTACCCTCGTAAACGCGAAAGAGGAGAACGGCGAGATAGTCGAGGTCAAGGAGCACACCGGAATGTGGGCGTGGAAGCATCCCCACGGCGACGGCACTCTGACTTATACGAAGCTCGAGGGTCAGGTCGTGCTCGACCATGTCGATTTCGGCTACACGCCCGAAAAGGAAGTCCTCCACGATATCACGCTCTACGCAGAGCCGGGTCAGAAGGTGGCTTTCGTCGGCGCGACGGGAGCGGGCAAGACCACGATAACAAACCTCATAAACCGCTTCTATGACATAGCGGACGGCAAGATACGCTATGACGGAATAAACATCAACAAGATAAAGAAAGCCGATCTGCGCCGCAGTCTCGGTGTCGTGCTCCAGGATGTCAACCTGTTCACGGGTACTGTCATGGAGAATATCCGCTACGGCAACCCCGAGGCGACCGACGAGCAGTGCATCGCGGCGGCGAAGCTCGCGAATGCGGACGGCTTCATCCGCATGCTCCCGGACGGCTACAACACCGTGCTCAAGGGTGACGGCTCCGGACTTTCGCAGGGTCAGCGTCAGCTGATATCGATAGCCCGCGCGGCGGTCTCCGACCCGCCCGTCATGATCCTCGACGAGGCAACCTCTTCGATAGACACACGCACCGAGGCTCTCGTCCAGGGCGGCATGGATAAGCTGATGAAAGGGCGCACGGTCTTTGTTATCGCGCACCGCCTCTCGACCGTCCAGAACTCCGATGTCATAATGGTGCTCGACCACGGCAGAATAATCGAGCGCGGCAATCATGAAAAGCTCATCGCCGAAAAGGGCACATACTATCGCCTCTATACCGGCGCGTTTGAGTTGGAGTGATTGGCAGAGCTGCGATAATTGGAAGTAAAAAGCAGAATCTCCTGCCCGGGAGCTGTTCCCGGACAGGAGATTTTTGTATATAATGAGCTTTGGGCATTTCTGATTCTTGTCGGGGTACAACGCAAAAATCCTACCCGACGAAAATTTCGGGTAGGATTGCTTTTTATCAGTCTTTTTTCCTGAGCTCCGCCATGGCGGCGAAGTGGAGAACATCGAACTCCTCGGGTGCGTTTTCTCTGAGCATTCGGAGATGCTCGCGCTCCCAGTTTTCTATCTCTTCGGGCGTCAGCGACGCGCCGATTCCGCGGCAGGCTTTCATCCTGCCGTTCCAGCTCTCGCGCGTGAAATGCACTTTCAGCTTCCACTCATCGTGGTGCACGAGCTCGAACTTTTCTTTATAACAGGCAGGGATTTCTATCGGGTGCATCGTCTCGCCCGCGCCGCTCCAGTCGGGGCTGTATCTGAGCACGAGGTTTTCGCTCATGCCGGCGATTTTGTCCTCATACGGCAGCCACTCCATGCACAGTACAAGAAGACGCCCGTTGCTTTTGAGCATACGGCAGAGCTGGGGGATGAGCTTTTCGTGGTCAAAATACCAGAAGCACTGGCATGCGGTCGCGGCATCAAATGAAGCGTTCGGGAAGTCTATCTTTTCAGCCGGCATCGCGTAATAGCCGATGCCCATGCCCTGCGAGAGCTTTTTTGCCTGCTCTATCTGCTCGGGGGATATGTCCGTCCCCGTCCATTTTGCGCCGAAGCGGTACATGTTGCGCGGCAGAACGCCCGTACCCGTGCCGAGGTCGAGCACGCTCTGCCCCGTAATGCCTATTTTGCGCGCGGCTATTTTTTCATAGAACTCTGTCGGGTATATGTCGCGAAAGCGCGCATAATCGCCCGAAGTCCTGCCCCAGTCGAACGCCTTGCCGCCGTCGATTCTCTCGTCTTTTATATCCACAATATCACCCTGTGTTTTGACCCCGTCCGCATGGCAGACAGGGTCAGATTAGTTTTATTTTATCTCCAGAGATTCATCCAGAAAGCACCTTCAACGCCCGTGAACGAGATCAGCTGAGCCATGTTCACATATATGCACGCGACAGTCGAGACCGTGAATATCAAATCGACGAGCTTCTTTGCGCTCTCCGACTTGATGCTCTTATAGAGCGTGAACGCGATGACGAGCGCGCCGATGACCATCTGCCATGAGAAGTCCGCGTTGTAGCGTACGGCATAGCCGCTCTCCCACGAGGAGAAGATTATCGCGAGCGGCATGAGAATGCAGGTCACGCCGATAAGCAGGATAGGCAATACGCGCTTTTTCTTCTCGACGCGCTGCAATGCCTTGCCCGAGAAGAGATAGGCGAACATGGGCAGAGCGCGGTATATGATTCCGACGGATATAAGATTCTTGCCAGCGTCGTCGAAGAACATATAGCCGTTGAGCCCGAAGCGCTCCGCAGAGGAAGCAAGATGCGTGAATGTCTTGGGCGTGAAGTGCGGCATGTTCAGAAGATATGCATACATGTTGATGAGCACATATTTCCAGTGGAACTCCGAGTGGGTGAAGTCGTTTATAGTCAGCGAATACTGAATGCCGAAGTCGAGCGGATTGTCGAAGCGCAGATAGTTATATACCATCTGCCCGAGGGCGATAACGCCGAGCGGGACGAGAGCGACAGCCGCATATTTGAAGAATGTGCGGGTCTTCTGCTTCTTTTCAAGTCCGTCGAGAGCCTTTTTGAGTCCGCCCGCGAAGAAGAACAGCGCGGCGATGCAATAGACAGCGAGCGTCGGGCGGCAGAGCACGGCGTAGCCGAGGAAGAATGAGGCGAATCCGAGGCGGACATATGAAATTTTGCCGTCCCAGAGAATGTTCGAGGTCATGAGCAGATACGCGCCGATAGTCACGCACATGAATCCGCCGGAGATGGCGAGCTCATAGAACAGCGGACGCGCCGCGGAGAACATGATTCCCGAGGACATCTGCAAGGTTATCAGCCCTGCGAGCACCGTGTTTGTCGGCAAATCGCGGAATTTTTTGTCTATCACCGTGAGATATATCTTAGTCAGGAACAATATTCCGACGAGCGCGAACATCAGCGTCGCCCAGCCGGTCGGGAAATAGCAGCCGGTTATCAAATGATACGGCAGGAACAGCGCGATGACAGGACCGATGCCGTAATAAGAATAATATTTGCCGTTATACAGGCAGTGATCCCAGAGAAAGTTGCCCGCGCCTATTTCAGCATCGCGTCTTGTGTATTCATAGGGATTGTCCATTTTGAGCAGATCTTCGTCCGGTTCTTCGAGAAGGTTCACCTGATGATGTTCAAATGCGTCGACAAGTTCTTTTGTTATCTGGTCGCCCTCCTGCGAAGTGAAGCTGTAGTGCGTGGTCGACCAGCCTTTTTGCAGATTCGTGAATGTGAGATACACCGAAAATATCATTGCGGCGGCGGTTATGACTGCCGCGATGCGGGTGCAGTTGACTCTGTTTTCGGAGAATTTCTTGCGTGCGCCGGCGGGATTCGCTATAGCATAGATGATAATTATGGCGGCAGCAGCTATGAGCAGATATGTCAGGATAATTTCCGCTATGTGCAGCGCGCTTATCGACTGATTGAGCGTGATGCCCTTGAGCGTTGCGCTGTGATAGTCGTCGAGAGATATCTCGAGTCTGAGGCGCGACACTTCGCCGGAGAAGTTGCAGGTCATGACATTGTCGAGCCCGTTTTCGAGCGTGAGCTTTGCGATATTCGTGCGGTAATATGAGCTCGTTGAATCGGCGAAATCGACATAGACCTTGCCGCCCTTTGCCGACTCTCCGAAGTCGATATCGAAGCCTATCGAGCCGACGCGCGCGTCAATGCCCGTAAACTCTATCTCGGAATAGCCCTCGCCGAGGGTTATCGTGCCGTCGTCGTTATAAGTAATATTGGCTCCGTCTGCGCGGGAGAGGTCGAGCGGTTGCCCTTTGTATCCTCCGAGAAGCCTGTTTATCGGCGTGAAATTCATTACGCACAGGCTCACGACCGTTACTATAACAAACAGAACGGCAACGCACACGGAAAGCTTTTTCAGAAATTTTCTGTTTTCTCTGTCCATAGGCACCTCACAAGTTTTTTGAAGTCAGCTAATTATACCCTATTCGGGGCAATTTTTCAAGTTCGTTGTTAAATCCGAAAAAGCGGAGTTATATAAAAAGACACGGCTCACATAAGCTGTGAACCGCGCCTTTTCTATTTTGCTATTCGGTTAATACTTGACGTTGGTTATCTCAAGATAGTTGTCGAGAACCGCATTGCCGGAG
>CAVAWW010000006.1:0-58077 GCA_963592475.1 bacterium | reverse complement strand
ACGGCAAATCAGTTCCCCATCACCCCCAGAGCTTCCGGTGCTCTGGGGGTTTCCCATTTTCATTTCGACACGTCTGCGTTGTTTAGTTTTCAAGGTATATAAAATCGGTTCGTGAATCTGGAGTTGTGGGAAATAAACTACCGTCAGGCAAACAATTTTAATATTGCAAATCGCATAATCGCGTAGGGGCGGATATCATCCGCCCGCGATTTTTGCTGTGACTTGCGGTTATGCACTTTGTAGGGTGCGGCGACTCGACGCACCGCTGCCGCCGTAGGCGGCACAGGTGACAAGCCGCAAGCAAGAGTGTATTACAAAACACGAGCGAAATGAAAAGCTTTTCAGTGACGCTAACGCGTCAAAGGGTCGTCGAGTCGCCGACCCCTACAAAGGCATTGAGAAACGAAACAGTCTATGTAAAGGGGTAAATCCGTGCAATACCCCCTCAGTCTCGGCTTCGCCGAGCCAGCTCCCCTGCAGGGGAGCCATACTTGCAACGTCGCTGCAAAACCCCAATTTACCAATATTTCATACGGCTTCGATTTATATAAAAAGTCCCGACAGGCATGATACTGTCGGGACTGAATCTGTTTTTACAGACACTCTGCCTTATGGCGGTTCTGTCTTTTTTGATTTTACTCTGCGTCGTCGGCGTTTTCCCAGTTGTGCCAGACGTTCTGAACATCGTCGTTATCCTCGAACATCTCGAGCATCTTGCTCATGTTCTTGATATCGTCCTCGTTTTCGAGTCTGGTGTAGCTCGAGGGAACATACTCGACCTCTGCAGAGAGGAAGGTGTAGCCCTTCTTTTCGAGATCCTCGCATATTGCGGAGAAATCGTTGGGCTCGGTGCGGATATCGAAAACGCCGTCATCGGTCAGGAAGTCGATAGCTCCCGCCTCAAGCGCATCCTCCATCAGCTTCTCCTCATCGATATCGTCGTCCTTTTCGATAACGATAACGCCCTGCTTCGAGAACATGAACGAAACGCAGCCGCTCTGACCCATGTTGCCGCCGAACTTGTCGAAATAGTGGCGCATGTCGCCCGCAGTTCTGTTGCGGTTGTCGGTAAGGGTCTCAACTATAACGGCGATGCCCGACGGGCCGTAGCCCTCGTACATGATCTCCTCGTAGTTGTCCGCATTGCCGTCGCCGGCAGCTTTCTTAATAATACGGTCTATGTTGTCGTTGGGAACGTTGTTCGCCTTAGCCTTGGAAATGATATCCTTGAGCTTCGAGTTCGACGCCGGATCGGGGCCGCCCTCACGCACCGCAACGGCTATCTCGCGGCCGATCTTTGTGAAGATCTTCGCGCGCTGGTTATCCGTTTTTTCTTTCTTTCTCTTGATCGTACTCCATTTTGAATGTCCTGACATATAAGCCGCGCCCCGGGCGCGTCCCTCCTTTGACTATCTGATAAAGCTTGTCACTAACGGCTAATTATACAATGAAAATATATTATCTGTCAAGTGTCTCGCCTTTATTTGACTATTGCATCGGCTATCCTCTCGGCGCTTTTGCCGTCGAGGGCGTCAAAATTGAAGTTTTTGAACTTCTCCTGCCTGTCTTTTCCGAAATCGCCGCTTGATATCACATCGAGCAGTTCATCGAAAGTTTCTGCCGTTCTGCCGGGCACATAGTCTTCATAATCGAAGAAAAACGAGCGCTCGCGCTCATATTCCTCAAGGTCGAATGCATAGAAAAGGCACGGCTTTTCGAGCAAAACGAAGTCCATGCATATCGAGGAATAGTCGGTTATCAGCAGGTCGCATATCTGAACAAGTTCGCCGACATCCGGATATCCCGTCATGTCTATCGCGCTCTCGTCCGCCTCGACTTCGCCCGTGTGAACCTGCGGATGCAGGCGGATAAGCAGAACATATTCATCAGAAAAACGCTCAGCGAATTTCTTCGCGCTGAAATTTTTCATTATCTCGCCGTCGCGTTTCGGGTCATCACGGAATGTCGGGGCATAGAGCGCGAGCTTTTTGCCCCTGCACTGCGGATATTTTTCGTCAAACTCCGCTCTGAGCTTTTCGGCGTCAGAGGGTAAGAAGAATCTGTCCGTGCGCGCGCTCCCGAGCGGCAGTACGCGCTCCTCGGGCAGACCGAACGCCTTGGCATAATACGGCACGACATTTTTCGACGAGCAGACAGCGTGGGTATATCGCTTGCAGCAGCGCTTTTCAAGCTCCTCTATCTCCGGCGGAAGCGCCGAGCAGAGCCCGAATCGCTTGAACACGCCCTCGGCATGCCAAAGCTGGACGACTTTCGTCTCCGGACTGAAATTTATATAGGCGAGGGGCATAAAATTGTCGTTCAAAAAGACATACTGCGCTGTTGCGAGGCGGTATGAACTGACGAAAAAGAACCTGAACGCGCCCTTGATAAGCTTCGCGGGATTCTTTGAAAACTCGATGTCGCGGCGGGTGATGAGCTTTATATCATAGCCCCCGCGCCTCTCAAGCTCCGCCTTAACCGCGCCGAGCGAATCATTGAAATCCGCGTTATGCGGAGATACCAAAGCCACCCTTCCCCTTTTGACAGGGAAAAGGCGGCATATTCTGAATATCACTGCGTAAATAGTATAAAACAGCTTTTTCATTATTTGTCCCAATCGATGACGGTCTTGCCGAAGTTTCTCATATAGTCGGCGTTGAACGCCTTGTGGATATCCGGGATATCGCGGACCTTGAACTCATCGCCGATAAGATTCTCAAGATAGTGTCCGACCTCCGGATGCTCTGCGAAAATCTGCATCGTGCGCAGGAAATCGCTCCTGCCGCTGCGCGAAGAGCCGAAGAGATTGAGACCTTTTTCAAGCACCATTCTCGTGTTGATGTCGACGAAGTTCTCGCTGACGCCCATGAGCGAAATGCTGCCTTCGGGCTCAATAAGATCTATCATCTGATTTATCGCGGGTCTTGAGCCGGGGCCGCCGACGCACTCGAACGCGTGGTCGACGCTGACTCCCTCGGGCACCGCGTCAACGTGGAATGTCTCTTTTGCAAAGGTGAAGAAATTGAGCTTGTCCTCAACCGTGCCGAAGATATAAAGCTCGGCGTTCGGATAGAGATAGTGCAGCATCAATGCGGTTATGAAGCCGACATTTCCGTCGCCCCAGATACCGATTCTGCGGCGGTTGGAATTCGCGAACTTCTCGAAGCGCGAGATGGACTGCACGCTGACGCTGACAAGCTCCGAGAACGAAGCGACGCGCATATCGAAGCCCTCGGGCACCTTGACAAGGCGGTCGTGGGGCATCTGGATATAGTCGCGCATGAAGCCGTCATATCCGCTCGAGCAGAAGTGGCTCGAACGCAGATAGTTCTCGGCGATGACCGGGTCGGTCTCGGTAGGTGTATTGGGTATCGGAATGAGCATCTCTCCGACCGAAAACTCTCCGCTCGGGTCATATATGACCTCGGCGACGCACTCATGGATCAGAGCCATGGGCAGCTTCTTCATGAGCACGGCGCGGTTGCGCAGACCCTGATAGTAGCGCTGATCCGCCTTGCATATCGACATCTTGACGGGGCGGAGAATAACCTCGTTCTTCGAGAGGTCTATCTCCTTGTACGCCGTGTCAATGAGCTTGGGCGCTATAAGCTGATATACTTCATTTATCATTGTTCACAACCCCCAGAAGTGCGTTTGCAACTTTGAGATCATAGGTGTAGGTTATCTTGATGTTGAACACTTCGCCGTCAACGATGCGGACGGGCTTGTTCTTTATTGTATAGATCTTGCACGCGTCGGTCAGCGTGTTCTTCTCGTCCTCGGTGAGGCTGTTGAGAACGCTCTCAAGCTCCTTTATTCTGAAGGACTGCGGAGTCTGGCCCTGATACAGCTCGCTTCTGGTCGGGATGCTGCTGACATTTTCGCCGTCCTCGCTGCGGACTATTGTATCCGTTGCGGGAATAACAGTGTCGCACGCGCCGTATTTCTTCGCAGCCTCGATATTTTCGTCAATTATTCTGTGGGTGACAAACGGACGGACTGCGTCGTGGGTAACAATAACGCTGTCATCGTCAATGGCGAAATTCTCGTTGATGAACTTGAGCGCGTTTTCGAGCGTGCCGTTTCTTGTCGAGCCGCCCTCAACGACATTTATCTTCTCCGCGATAACCTCGCCGAGATATTTCTTCACGAGATCCTTCGTGTGGGCTATCCATGCCTTGGGGCAGAGGACTATTATGCGGTCGATTCCGGGATTGACGACAAACTTCTCTATCGTGTGGACTATTATCGGCTTTGAGCCGAGCTGGAGATACTGCTTTGGCATATCTGCGCTGCCCATTCTGCTGCCGATACCGCCGGCAAAAATCGCTCCTATGACCATCTGAAAAACACCCTTTCTTATTTTATTCCCTTGACCATACGGTCGTAGATATCACAGACCTCGTCGCTCGTTCCGGAAGCTATCATCTTGCCGTGATCGAGGATTATGGCCTTGTTGCAGAGTCTGCGCACCTGTTCTGTCGAGTGCGAGACGAAGAGCACCGTTACATTGTTTTCGAACATCGACATGACGCGTTTCTCGCTCTTGGCTCTGAAACGGGCGTCGCCGACAGAGAGCACCTCGTCGAGAATAAGCACCTGCGGATCGACCGCAGTAGCTATCGCGAAACCAAGACGCGCACGCATACCGGAGGAATAGTTCTTGACCGGGACATGCATGAAGTCTTTGAGCTCGGCGAATTCGACTATCTCATCGTAGCGCTCCTCGATATACTTCCTCGAATAGCCCATCGTCGCGCCGTAGAGATAGACATTCTCCTTGCCGGTGTAGTTCATGTCAAAGCCCGCACCGAGTTCGAGCAGAGGGGCGATGACGCCCTTTGTCGTGACCGAGCCCTTGGTGGGTTTGAGAACACCTGCGACGGTCTTGAGCAGGGTACTCTTGCCGGCTCCGTTGAAGCCGAGAACACCGAGGCGCTCGCCCTTTTCGATCTGGAAATTGACATCGGTCAGCGCCCAGAAATCGTCATATTTGAGCTTGCGGGTGACGAGCTTTATGAAATATTCTTTTAAATTGTCTACCTTTTCCTGATTCTGAATGAATCTGATGCTGACGTGATTTACGTCAACCATTACGTCGCCCATAATTACGCCCTCCCATCAGATGTGCAGGATGAAATCATCCTGCTTCTTGTAGAACACCAGCACGCCTATGAGCAGCATCGCAATGCTGAAGACGGCGGAATAGATTATATGATTCGGATTCATCGCCCTGCCGAAAAGCACGCAGTCCCTGAACATCGAGACTATCGAATAGAGCGGATTCGCCATGAGCGCATACTGTGCATACTTGTTGGTTATGTGCAGGGTCTCGACATTGTAGAATATGGGGGTTGCATAGAACAGCAGCATGCAGAAAACTTCGTACATATACTCGACATCCTTGAAGAAGACCTCCATGGTGCAAAGTATCATTCCGACGCCGACGCACAGCACAAAGAGGATGAGTATCGGCACGAAAGAGAGCAGGATATACGGAGTCAGGCGCAT
Source organism: bacterium (assembly GCA_963592475.1). Lineage (GTDB taxonomy): Bacteria > Bacillota > Clostridia > Oscillospirales > Acutalibacteraceae > CAG-177. Next base: position 52,566 of record CAVAWW010000006.1, on the reverse strand, counting down.
GGCGGTGTCGGTGAATATCATGTAATAAGCCATAACGACCGCAAGCACGAGAAGTGATATCAAAAACGTTATGAAGTTCGACGTGACATTCGCCATGGGGTATATGTACTTGGGCACATACACCTTTTTTATGACCGATGCGCTGTTTCTTATCGAGCGCATGGCGCGCTTGGTCGCCTGGGAATAGAACTCATAGAGCAGACGACCGCAGAGCAAATATACGGGGTAGTTAAGAACCTTCGACTCATCGCGTCCGAAGATATTTCCGAAGATGAACGCGAGCACGATCATCGTCAGAAGCGGCTGAAGAAATGTCCAGAACATACCGAGAACCGAGTTCCTGTACTGGAGCTTAATGTTCTTGCGAACGATCTCGGTGAAAAGGAAACGGTACTTATAAAAATTCTTGAAGTATTTCTTCATCCGGATCACCTCCACTTTTTCATATAGTAGAACATCGAGCGGATATGGACGAGCAGGAGCTTGAAATTGTGCTTCGACTCCCTCTCCCATTCGTGATAGACGACAACCGACGGGTCAAACACGACGCGGGCATATTTGCGCGCGGTGCGGGTTATGTCGCTGTCTTCAAAATAGAGGAAATAGCCCTCGTCGAAGCCGCCGATTTTGCGGAACAGCTCCGTTCTTATCATGAAGAAGCATCCGGAGGCGTTCTCAATGTCAAAGGGCTTTGTGTAGTCCTCGTCGAGCATTGCATATTCGCGCAGGAGTCTGCCCGGCTTTTCTTCGTTGCGCAGGCGGCTGGCGAAAAGATATTTTATCTTCGGGTCGCGCTTGCCGAGGATCTGCATACGCCCGTCTGGGAAACAGATTTTCGGGGCGAGCATACCGATATCCTCATGCTCTTCGAGATAATCCGCAAGGGCGGATATCGCGTCGTTCTTTACTGTAATATCCGGATTTATGACGACATGATATTTTGAATCAAGCCTGTCCATCACCAGATTATGACCCGCTCCGAAGCCGGTATTCCCGGCGTTGCGGATAAGCTCAAGCTGCGGGTAGTTCTGCTCGATAAACTCCGGAGTGCCGTCGGTTGAGGAATTGTCCACAACATAGAGCTTGAAATCGGCACGGGTGAACTCGAGCAGAGAATCAAGGGTCTTTTTGATGGAATGCATATTGTTGTGCGTCACTATGCACCCCGTGACCTTATATTTTCCCAATTTCACACCTCTTTAAAGTGCTGACTTATCACGGTCAGCGTCAGTCTGCGTTTTTGTATCGCAGTATATCTCCCGCCATCTGAATACGCCAGGATATCTTCTGCGCGGCGGTGGTCTTGCCTCCTGTCACATTGCCGCCGTGGCAGCGATGCTTGATAAGAGGCTCGTATATGAACTCGACCTTGCCTTTCAGTTCGGCGTTGAGCCCTATCCACCAGTCATGCATGGCGAGATTTTTTGGGAACGGCATGAACGCAGGCTCGAAATCGCGCCTGAACGCCATGCAGCAGCCCATATATGAATTCTTCAGAAAGTTTCTGACAAATCCCCTCTTCGAGCCGTTGAGGCCGAAGAAAGATTCGTCGGTGACGTTCAGTTCCCCGTCCGTCATAATTGCGTCATGCAGCACGACGTCCGCGCCGTTTTCAATCGCTTTCGTGACGCGCTCAACCTTGTTCGGGAGCCAGACATCGTCCTGATCGCACAGGAAGATTACATCCCCCGAACAGTTGAGAATAGCGTTTTCAAAATTTCTGCATACGCCCTCGCCCGTGCCCTCGACATATCTGACGCGCCCGTCATATGCCGAATAGAACTCGACCGCCGCGCGGGTCTTGCCCGCCGGGTTATCGTCGCTGACGACTATCTCGTCGTCCCTGCCGAGCTGAGGGAGTATGGATTCGATCTGTTCTCCTATATATTTCTCGCCGTTATATGCGGCAAGAGCAACCGATATTTTCATATATCAATAGAGCTTTGCGCCCGCGGGGATGCGGCCGGAGACCATGAGAAGGTTGAGCTTCTCTTCGCCCTCCTCCGAATGTACGGCGCTCAGGAGCATTCCGCACGAATCGATGCCCATCATCGCTCTGGGCGGCAGGTTGGTTATGGCTATAAGCGTCTTGCCGACAAGCTCTTCGGGCTCATAATAGGCATGAATACCGCTTAAAATAATGCGGTCGGTGCCAGTGCCGTCGTCGAGGACGAACTTGAGCAGCTTCTTGCTCTTGGGCACTGCGGTGCATTCTTTGACCTTGACGGCTCTGAAATCGGACTTGCTGAAAGTCTCGAAATCGACAAAATCCTTGAAGAGAGGCTCTATCTCGACTTTCGAGAAGTCTATGGTCTCGGAAGTCTCCTCTTCTTTTTCCTCTTCGACAACGGCTGTCTTCTTGGACGCGTCGCCGTCAAGCGACTTCATCGTTGGGAAAAGCAGAACGTCGCGGATAGAATAGCTGTCGGTCAGGAGCATGGCAAAGCGGTCGATGCCGATGCCGATGCCGCCTGTCGGGGGCATACCGTATTCGAGAGCCATGAGGAAGTCCTCATCGGTGTGGTTTGCCTCATCGTCGCCGGCGGCAAACAGCTCTTCCTGAGCCTCAAAGCGGCCGCGCTGGTCGATGGGATCGTTGAGCTCTGAGAAGGCGTTTGCCATCTCGCGGCAGGTTATGAACAGCTCGAAACGCTCCGTGTAGTTCGGATCGTCGGGCTTTCTCTTTGCAAGCGGGGAAATCTCGACCGGGTGCTCCGTGATGAAGGTCGGCTGAACGAGCTTGTCCTCAACATATTCCTCGAAGAAGAGGTTGAGCAGGTCGCCCTTCTTGTGTCTCTCCTCGAACTCGATGCCGCGCTCCTTGGCGAGCGAACGGGCAGTTTCAAGATCTATATCAGCGAAGTCGACGCCCGAATATTTCTTGACAGCCTCGACCATCGTCATGCGGGCAAAGGGCTTTGAAAGATCAATTTCCACGCCGTCATAGGTGACGACGGCAGTGCCGAGAACCTTGAGAGCAACGGTTCTGTAGAGCTCTTCGACAAGATCCATCATGCCGTGGAAATCGGTATACGCCTGATATATCTCAAGGAGCGTGAACTCGGGATTGTGGCGCACATCAAGACCCTCGTTGCGGAAAACTCTGCCCATCTCGTAGACTCGCTCAAGGCCGCCGACTATAAGGCGCTTGAGGTAGAGCTCGAGGGATATACGCAGGTTCAAATCCTCGTTGAGGGCGTTGTGGTGGGTCACAAACGGACGCGCGGCGGCGCCGCCCGCATTCTGAACAAGAATGGGCGTCTCGACCTCGATGAAATCCTTGGAATCGAGATAGTTTCTTATCTCGCGTATTATCAGGCTTCTCTTTATAAATGTATCCTTGACATCGGGGTTGACTATGAGGTCAAGGTAGCGGCGGCGATAGCGGGTGTCCGTATCGCGCAGACCGTGGAACTTTTCGGGCAGCGGGAGCAGCGACTTCGTCAGCAGGCGAAGTGCGGTTGCGTGGATGGATATCTCGCCCCTGCGGGTCTTGAACACCGTGCCGCGCACTTCGAGGATATCGCCGATATCCCACTTCTTGAACTTTGCAAATGTATCCTCGCCGACATCGTTTATGCGCACATAGACCTGAATGCGGCCCGAGCGGTCACGGATATCGATGAAGTTCGCCTTGCCCATATCGCGTCTTGACATCATTCGTCCGCATATGGAGACCTCTTTGCCCTCCATCGCTTCGAAATTGTCGACTATCTCCTGTGCATGGGCGGACTGATCCGCGGTTGTTATTTTGAACGGATCCTCCCCTGCGGCGCAAAGCTCATTGAGCTTGTCCAGGCGGATCTGACGCAGGGCGTTTATGTCCTCCTGAGCCTCTTCGCTCTCGGCGGAGACGGAGTTGGTATTTATCTCATCCGGCATTTTTTTCACTCCTTGGATTTATGTGAACTGTGCTTTTTTTACTTTGACTTTGCGATGCTGAGAATCTTGAGCTGAAGAATCTTTCCGGTCGGCAGCGAAACATCGACTACATCACCCTTGCGGTTGCCGATAAGCGACTTGCCTATGGGCGACTGGTCGGAGATTATGCCCTGAGAGGGGTTCGATTCGCTGGGTCCGAGGATAGTATACTCGCTCTTCTTGCCGGTCTCGACATTCTCGACCTTGACCTTTGAGCCGGGATGAACCACGCCCGCATTCAGATTGTCCTCGTCGAGGATATTCGCATTGCGGATGTCGTTTTCAAGGCGGGCGATTTTAGCTTCGAGCTTCGCCTGCTCGTTCATCGCCTCATCATACTCGGAGTTTTCGGAAAGGTCGCCGAAAGAACGCGCAACTTTGATGCGCTCGGCTATCTCATCTCTGCCGGTGGTTTTGAGCTGTTCGAGCTCCTTGACCTTGGCATCGTAGCTCTCTCTTGTCAATACGATCTGCTTTTCCATTTTAAGGCCATCCTTCTTCCTTAAATTTTAAAAATTGATACACTAAGGCCTTTTCAGGCACTTATCCACAATATTGTTATTATATTCATTTTATCGCCTGTTGTCAATAGTTTACGGCGCTGCCGAGAGCCTTATAAGCTCCGACGCGGCGCGCAGAGAAAGCGGCTTTTCGCCGTGATATATCTCGGAAAAACAAAGCTGCGCGAGCGAGTGGATTCGGCTTATAAGATAAAGCGCGCCCGCGAATTTAAGCGAGTCCGCGCCCGTCGGCATGAGGCGCGCATATGCGCTCGGGAGCGTTATTTTCCCCGCCGTAAAAACTTCGCCGCCGCAGACAAGCCTTTCGGGCGACGAATCGAGGTCGATGACCGCATCCGCGCTGTCGCTGATTCCGTCAAGAACCGCCGCGCCGAATTCGTCCATGGCGTTTTCTATCGGGCGCGAATACCCGTCCGGGCACGAAGTCGCGACGCGGATATCCGAAAACAGCGGCACGGCAATGCCGAGCCTCTGGGCGGCGGAGGCGTTTTTGTCTTTTATCAGCAGCTCGCCGCGCACCCCGCACCCGCAGGACGAGCGCAATATAGAGCACGCAGTGTTGAAGAAAACGAGCTTTCTGTAATCCGAGAGATCGGGCTCGTCTATCCCGCCGCCGGGCGCTATATCTTCAGGCAGAAGCATTGTGCCCGAACATCTGCCCGCCGCTTCGCATATTGCCGCGCGGTTTATTTTTCCGCGCCGCCGGGCTGAGGTTATCTCGCGAAACGGCAGACCTCCGTATACGCGCACATCGCGCACCTGCGGAGCTTTGAACAGCCGCCTTCGCCTGAAAAAGCCGGCATCGTCAGCAATAACGAGAACCGAAAACATACTATCACCGCCGAAAATATCCTTCTCAAAGATATTATATGCCGCGAAGCGATGAAAATAGACAAAAAGAAAAAGCAGGCCTAAGCCTGCTTATCTGTATTAAAATGATATTACTCGGCGAAGCCGGACTCAACAAGCTTCACAAGCTCATCAACAGCCTGCTCCTCGTCGGGGCCGCCTGCGATGATGCGGATCTGGGTGTTGCCCATGATGCCGAGGGAAAGCACGCCGAGAAGGCTCTTGGCGTTGACTCTGCGCTCGTCCTTTTCCACCCAGATGGAAGACTTGAACTCGTTAGCCTTCTGAATGAAAAAAGTTGCCGGACGTGCATGAAGTCCTACCTGATTCTGTACCATAACATCTTTAACATACATAATATATAATCTCCCACACACAAATTCAAATTTTATTCTACTGCTTATATATTATATCATAAAACTTGTCCCCGTCAACAATTTACTTGCGACTTTCGCCCTCAAAGGCGATAATTCGTTGCCTGTTCCAAAGTTGAAAATTCGGGCGGGGGCTTTGTTGTGTATTTTGACCATACGAGGCACATCTTTTTAATGCATGTTGCACATTAAATTATTGCCTTCGGAAATCAGTCCTCACTCTTCAAAGACGAGAGAAACGCTCGGTCTTTCCGACTCAGCTCCGCTTTTTCGAGCATATCGGGTCTGCGGCGATATGTGCGCTCAAGGCTCTGTTCTCTGCGCCACTTCTCGATGTTCGCATGGTGACCCGAGAGCAGAACGGGCGGCACCTCTTTGCCGCGCCATTCGACAGGGCGGGTGTACTGAGGATATTCGAGCAGGGAGGAAAAATGGCTCTCGAGCTCGAACGCATCTTCATTGGCGAGCACTCCGGGGAGCATCCGCGCGACGGCATCCGCGAGCATAAGCGCGGGCAGCTCGCCGCCCGTCACCACGAAATCGCCAATCGAAATTTCCTCGTCGACTATCTCTTCTATAACGCGCTCGTCAATTCCCTCATAGTGACCGCACAGCAGAGCGATATTGTCGAGCTTCGACAGCTCGACCACACGCTTTTGGGTCAGCGTCTTTCCCTGCGGGGTCAGATATATGAGATGCGGGCGCGTGCCCGTGTCGCGGCAGAGGGACTCGTAGCAGTCATATATCGGCTGCACCTGCATTATCATGCCCGTCCCGCCGCCGTAGGGCGAATCGTCAACGCGGTTGTGCTTGTCGAGCGTATAGTCGCGGATGTTGCGGCAGTTTATTTCAACGCAGCCGCGCTCGCGCGCTCTGCCTATGACGCTCTCTCTGAGCACCTCACAGCACATCTCCGGGAAGAGGGTAAGAATATCAATCCTCATCTGAAAACAGCCCTTTCAGCGGTGTTATCAGGACAATTCCGTTCTCTACATCGACATTTGAAACCACATCGGGAATGGCGGGTATAAGCGTCTCGGTGCCGTTGTCATCCGTTATGTGCCAGACATCGTTTGCGCCGGTCTGACTGACATCGGTAACGGTTCCGTAGACTTTTCCGCTGTTTGCGTCCTCGGCTCGACAGCCGATGAGCTCGGCTATGAACCAGTCGCCTTTCTTGAGATGCGCGTCACTGCGGCGCATATAGAGCACCTTGCCTCTGAGCGAGGCCGCCTTTTCGACCGTGTCGCAGCCGTCGAGGCGCAGCAGCGCAATGTTCCCGTGGGGGCGAGCGCAAACAACGCCCACGCTTTTTTCACCGTGTGCGTCGTAGTAGAGCGTTTTGAACTTTTTGAAGAATTCGGGCGAATCGCACCACGGCTGAACGCGCAGTTCCCCGCGCACGCCGTGGGTGCCGACTATCTGCCCTATTTCAAGATAGTCCTTTATCATCAGTCTATCTCAACTGCGACCTTCTCATCGCAGCGCGTTGCGGCAGCGCGCATAACAGTACGGATAGCCTTGGCTATTCTGCCCTGCTTGCCGATAACTCTGCCCATGTCATTCTCGCTGACGTGGAGATGATAGACGGTAACGCCCTCATCATCCGGCTCGTCAACGGTGACGGTAACTGCATCGGGCTCTTCAACGAGACCCTGAGCGATGGATATAAGTAAATCCTTCATTTCGATGTTCCTTTCATAGAAAAACAAAACTCCCCGCAGACTGCCGAGAGCCATGTTTTACGCTGAGCGTTATCAGTCGATGACGCCGCTCTTCTTGAGGATATCCTTAACGGTATCGGTGGGCTGAGCGCCGTTGGCGATCCACTGCTTTGCCTTGTCTGCGTCGATCTTCACATCAGCGGGAGTCTTGAGCGGATCATAGGTGCCGATCTCCTCGATGAATCTGCCGTCGCGGGGATATCTCGAATCTGCAACGACTATTCTGTAGAAGGGGTTCTTCTTTGCGCCCATGCGGCGAAGTCTGATTTTAACTGCCATGATAATTGTACCTCCAAAAGTAATACAAAATTAATATATAATGTAAACCCTAAGGCTGACCTATAGGATAACATCCGTTTTTACATTCCGAGCTTGCTCGGATCGAAGCCCATACGGCGCATCTTTTTCTTTGAGCCTTTGCCGTTGAACTGCTTGAAGAGCTTCTGCATCTGCTTGTGCTGGTTGAGAAGCCTGTTGACATCCTCGACCTTCTGTCCGCTGCCCGCGGCGATACGCCTTTTGCGGGAGGGATTGATTATGTCGGGATTCTCGCGCTCCTTCGGGGTCATCGAGCGGATGAGCGCCTGGAGACGGTCGAACTGCTTCTCGTCAACATCCACGCCCTGGAGCTTCTTGCCCATGCCCGGGAGCATTGCGAGCGTGTCCTGAATCGAACCCATCTTGCGGAGCTGGGTTATCTGATCGAGCAGGTCGTTGAGGTCGAACTTGTTCTTTCTTATCTTCTCCTCGAGCTCCGCCGCCTTCTTCTCGTCAATGGCGGTCTCCGCCTTTTCGATAAGCGAGAGAACATCGCCCATGCCGAGGATTCTCGAAGCCATGCGGTCGGGGTGGAAAGTGTCGAGATCGCCGAGCTTTTCGCCGACACCGACGAATTTTATCGGCTTGCCCGTGACAGCGCGCGCGGAGAGCGCCGCACCGCCTCTGGTATCGCCGTCGAGCTTTGTCAGGATAAGTCCGTCAATGCCGAGCGTCTCGTTGAAGGTCGAGGCGACATTGACCGCATCCTGACCGGTCATCGCGTCGACAACGAGAAGAATCTCGTGCGGACGGACCTCCGACTTGATGCGCTTGAGCTCATCCATGAGCTGCTCATCTATATGCAAGCGGCCTGCGGTATCGATGAGGACGTAGTCGTTGCCCTCGTCCCTTGCAAGCGCGACCGCCTGTTTGGCTGTTTCAACCGGATCCTGCGTACCTTTTTCAAAGACCGGTACGCCGACCTTTTCGCCGAGCACCTGAAGCTGTTTGATAGCCGCGGGGCGATAGATATCGCACGCGACGAGCATCGGTCTGCTGCCGCGGTTCTTGAGCATGAGCGCAAGCTTTGCGCAGTGCGTCGTTTTACCTGCGCCCTGAAGACCGCAGAGCATTATCACTGTCGGCGGATGCGCCGCAGTAGCGAGGCGGGTCTTTGTGCCGCCCATGAGGTCGATAAGCTCTTCGTTGACTATCTTTATGACCATCTGCGCGGGAGTAAGGCTCTCCATAACATCCGCGCCGATAGCTCTCTCGGTGACCTTGGCGGTGAAATCCTTGGCTACCTTGTAGCTGACGTCCGCCTCAAGCAGAGCCATGCGCACGTCGCGCATCGCCGCGCGGACATCCGCCTCGTTGAGGCTGCCCTTGCTTTTAAGACGCTTGAACGCCGCTTCAAGGCGTTCCGAAAGACCTTCAAATGCCAATGTTTTCACCTCTGTATAAAAGTAAGTAGTTTTTATGTTACCGTTTAAAACCGAACCGTACCGGGCGATTTTTCCGCATCACATCGCACAATCGAGGACTGAGCTGATTTCGCGGGCGGATGATATCCGCCCCTACAGCGGCAACCGAGCGAACGGGGCAACGCAGTCCTGGGCGATTTTTCCGCATCACATCGCACAATCGAAAGCTGTGCTGATTTCGCGGGCGGATGATATCCGCCCCTACAGCTGTGACTGAATTCGCGGGTTCTCACAACGCAGCTATGGCAAACTTTTTCCGCAGTCCGATCACTCCATCAAAGACATGGCGATGGCCTTAATCTTAACGGTATAATCATTCACTTCGCGCGACAGGCTGTGGTTGAGATTGTAGTCCCCTATCTCGCCGGCGCAGTCGATGATTTCAGTGAGTCCGCTGCGTATCTCGTCAAATTTCGAGGCGAGCTTGAGCTTCGACTCCATATCGAAAAGCTGGGCTTCGGCGCGCTTTATCGCATCGCGCACGCCCTGGCGGGTTATCCCCTCGTTTTCCGCGATCTCGGAGAGCGACAGGTCGTCGTTGTAGTAATAGCCCAGAAAGTCGCGCTGTTTTTCAGTCAGCATATCGCCGTAAAGGTCAAGCAAAACAGCTATTTCCAGATTCTTTGCCACTTTATTTTCTCCCCCTTTTCATCATGATCGCGTAAAGGTCAAACCCCTCTGTAAAGTCAAAACGCTTTACAGGGGGTTATTATACTAAAAATATCGTCGGCTGTCAAGCACATTTTTTCGCCGAAACCGAACTTTTTTCAACATTCCGGATGTGGAAAAGCGGCGGAAAAACAAGATTGTTTTTTTATCATCAACCGCTTGTGTTTCGAGCAGCAAAAGACAACAAAATGTGCCGTTATGCGCCCGCAGGCATGTGGAAAACCGTGTGGAAAACTTTTTTCGCGTCACTTGAGCACGACTATTGTCACGCCGTCTTCGCCCTCGCCGTAGACTCCGAGTCTGAAGCTCTTGACATACGGCGACTTGCGCAGATACTGGTTGACGGCGCTCCTGAGCGCGCCGGTGCCCTTGCCGTGGACAATGGTGAACTCGCCGAGACCCATGCGGAGCATATAGTCAATATATCTGTCGAGCTCCATGATGCAGTCGTCAACGGTCAGCCCGCGGACGTCGAGCCGCGCGGAGGCATCCATGTTCATCTTGCTCTCGACTCCCGTGCGGCGAGCGCCGGAGTTCGGGCTGCGCTTTTTCGGCGCGTTCTCGATAAGGCGCAGGTTTTTGAGCTTTACACGCGTCTTTGCCGCGCCTGCGAGGACTTCGACATTTCCGTTTCTGTCAACGGGCGAAAGGACAGTCGCCTCCTTGCCGAGATCGGCTATCAGAACGGTGTCGCCCTTTTTGAGCTCGCGCGGGAGTACATAGCCGTCGTTCTCAACACCCATGGCGACCACGGGGTCGACCGCCTCGTCTATCGCACCGAGACCCTTTCTGACTGCGGCGCGTGCGCGGCGCGCAAGGTCTGCGGCATCTTTTGTCTTCTCTTTTTCTTTTTTGAGCCTGTCGAGCTCGTCGAGCAGAGCGTAGCTCTCGCGCTTCGCCTGCTGGGTCAGCTTCGCCGCCTGCGCCTTGGCTTTCTCTATCTCCGCTTCGCGCAGAGAATCGACCTCGGCGAGCCGCTTTTCGGCTTTCTCCAGCTCGGCGCGTGCCTTTGCGGTCAGCTCCTTGGCGCGCTCGTGCTCCTCCTCCATGCGTCGGCGGTTCTCCTCGAGCTTGTCAACGACATCCTCGAAACGGACATTCTCGTTGTTGACGAGCTCCTTCGCCCTGTCCACAACGCGCATATCCATGCCCAGCCGCTCGCATATCGCAAGCGCGTTCGAGCGTCCGGGAACGCCGATAAGCAGCCGATAGGTCGGGCTTAAAGTTGCGACATTGAACTCACAGCAGCCGTTTTCGACACGCGGGGTTTCAAGGGCATAAGCCTTGAGCTCGGCATAGTGTGTTGTCGCGGCTATTTTCGCGCCCTTGAAATGCAGGTCTTCGAGCACCGCCATTGCAAGAGCCGCGCCCTCGACGGGATCTGTGCCCGCTCCGAGCTCGTCTATGAGCACAAGACTGCGGTCGCCCGCCTGACCCATGATATCTATAATATTCGTCATATGCGCCGAGAAAGTCGAGAGCGACTGCTCTATCGACTGCTCGTCGCCGATGTCCGCGAGAACTTCGCTGAACACTGAAAGTCTGCTTCTGTCGCCTGCGGGAATCATAAGCCCGCACATCGCCATGAGCGTAAAAAGACCGACGGTCTTTATCGAGACGGTCTTGCCGCCCGTGTTCGGACCGGTTATAACGAGTGTGTCAAAGTCCGTACCGAGTCTTATATCAACGGGGACTACTTTGTTTTTGTCAATGAGCGGATGTCGGGCGGCGCGCAGCTCAATCTCGCCGTCGGAATTCAATAGCGGCACCGTCGCGCCTATTGAATAGGCATACTGCGCCTTTGCGAAGATAACATTGAGCTCAACGGCGCACTCATAGCTGTTTTTTATACCCTGCTCAAACTCGCCGACCATCGCGGAGAGCGCAGTGAGTATGCGTTCTATCTCATCCTGCTCTTTAGAGCGCAGGACTTTTATCTCGTTGTTCGCCTCAACGACCGGCATCGGCTCGACGAATACAGTAGCACCCGATGAAGATGTATCATGAACAAGTCCCTGCACTTCGCCGCGGTATTCCGCCTTGACGGGCACGACATAGCGCCCGTTTCGCTGGGTTATGATATTCTCCTGCATGAACTTCGAGTAGTGCGCGGAGTGTGTCATCTTGTCGAGCTGGTCGCGAACTTTAGACTCCTGCACGCGAATCTTGCGCCTTATTTCAAAGAGCTCGGGTGAGGCGCTGTCCGCGATCTCCTCCTCGGAGATTATGGCAGAGGTTATCTTCGTTTCGAGATATTTGTTCGGCTGAAGCGCCGAGAAAAGCGGGTCGAGCACCGTCTCGACTCCAGCGTTCGTGCTGCGCCACTGAGCGAGAGCGCGCACGGTTCTGAGCACCTCGGCAACATCGAGCAGTTCGCGCATGGAAAGCGTGCTGCCCGCGCCGGCTCGCGCTGCGGCGTTATTGACATTGCGAAGCCCGCCGAAGGACGGGCCTCCGAAGCGCGCAAGGAGCATATGCGCGTCGCGCGTCTGATTCATCTGCGCCTGCGCGAGATCAATATCGCTCTCCGGGCGGAGGCTCAGCGCAAGCTCGCGCGCATCGGGGCACGCTGTGAACTGCGCGAGGCGCTCCAATATTTTATCAAATTCCAAAGCCGTTAAATGGCGGTTCATATTCTGAGACATTGTTATTCCTCTCGTTTAAGTTACTGCTTATAAATATAAAGTTATCACATCTGTGCCGCCATGTAAAGCAAAAAGAAAAAATAAGGCCGGCGCATTTGCGGCAAAAAATAAAAAGGCCACAATCTGCGTTTTCGGACGCAAACTGTGACCTTCAACATTTTTGCTTTTTGGTCTGCGCTGAATGCGGCAGTCCTCAGCTTTATCAGTCGCTCGTGTAAGGAAGAAGAGCAACGTGACGGGCACGCTTGATAGCGGTGGTAAGCTCTCTCTGGTGAGCGGCGCAGTTGCCGGTGACTCTTCTGGGAAGAATCTTCGCTCTGTCAGAGATATACTTATGAAGTTTGGCTGTGTCCTTGTAATCTATGCACTCAACCTTGTCGACGCAGAAAGCGCAAACCTTCTTGCGGCCTTTGCGGTTGGGTCTTCTGTCGTTTTTCTCATATGCCATGATGTTAACCTCCTCTTTGGCTAAGGTGGAAGCCGAAAGCCGTTTCGCGGCTCGGGGCTATTCGTTCGGCGTCAGACGCCGTGTTCAAGTTTTTCTCAGAACGGGAGATCGTCGCTTATCGGGATCTCCTCAAAATCGTCCGCTCCGCCTGTGGCGAAGGACGCTGCGGGCTGAACGCGCGCGGGCTGCTCGTTCTGGCGGGCACCCGTGCCGGTCTCTGCCTTTGATCCGCAGAAGCTGACTTCCTCGGCAACTATCTCAAACGCGGTGCGCTTGTTGCCGTTCTTATCCTCGTAGTTGCGCTGCTGGATACTTCCGCGAACAGCGATCATCGATCCCTTATGGAAGTAGCGGGAGACGAACTCTGCAGTCTGTCTCCAGGCGACAACGTTGATGAAATCGGTCTGCTTCTCTTCACCCTGTCTCTGGAAGCGGCGATCGACCGCAACGGAGAAAGTGGTGACTGCGACGCCGGAAGCGGTGGTACGCAGCTCGGGATCGGCAGTAAGTCTGCCCATAATTATTGCAACGTTAAGCATCTTTGTTTCCTCACTTTCTGACAACGAGTGAGCGGAGAACGCCGTCGGTTATACCGGCGATACGGTAGAACTCCTCGGGGAACTCAGGTGCAGCGCTGAAATTGAACAGAGCGTAGAATCCCTCGGGCTCATCGTCGATAGCGTAAGCGAGCTTGCGCTTGCCCCACTCATCAATGCTGTCCAGAGTGCCGTTCTGCTCGATGAGAGCCTTGAACTTCTCGATGAGAGCGGGAACGCCCTCCTCACCGTTCTTGACGGAGAAAACCATCATTGCTTCATAGCTGTTGTTTGCTGACATTCTTAAAGCACCTCCTTCTGGTCTTTTGGCTGCGGTTCGTCCGCAGCAAGGATTAGCCGCCTTTTTCCTGCGGCAATTAGTTATTTTAACAGTGTTTAGCACTTTTGTCAACATATTTTTTTTACATGAGTAAAATCGCGCTAACTCTTGTCAATCGGGCATATTAGTGGTAATATTTATATGAATCAGAAACGAACGCAGGTGATTTTCATGACAAGCCCGGCAACCGGAAGACCCGCGCACAACAGGCGCACGGCATACACCAAAACGGCAATACGCCGCACCTTCTTCGAACTGCTTGAAGAAAAGGACTTCGACAAGATCAGCGTGCGAGAGATATGTCAGCGCGCGGACATCAACAGAAGCACCTTCTACCGCCACTATGACGACATCAATGCGCTGATGAAGAGCATCGAGGCCGAGTTCGTCTCCGATATCGATAATCAGATCGAGAGAATGGGTCCCGAGGTTTTCGATGCCGTATTGGTCGGTCTGTTTGATATTGTCAGGGACAATTCCGACCTGTGCTGCTACATGATGAGATGCGGCCCGCGAAAGGGCTTCATCAACTCCCTGTTCGTCAAGAACTACGACAGGACACAGATAAAGTGGAAGAAGTTCTTCCCCGAGATCACGGACAAGCAGTTCCGCTGGATGTATATAATGTTCTTCAACGGAATCGTCAGCGTCATTGCGGAGTGGATAAACTCCGGCTTCCGCGAGGATCCGTCGACTATCGTCTCGTTCACCACAAGCATATATTTCAACGGCTTCAGAAAATATTTCTAAACTGTTTATAATTTTTGGCGACACAAATCACTTTTTGTGTCGCTTTCTGCACATGTTTCCAGATACTGTTCCTTGTTTTTAAGTTTGAGGACAATATATACTTTTATCAATGCGGCATAACCGCTAAAATGAAAGGAGTCCTCAGAATGAGACAGTCACTCACAGTCAGAAGAGCCGAGCACTTCGGCATAAACAGGAAGATAATCGCAAACATGACCGCGCAGAGCTGGCACGACATTCCCCATGTCGTTGTTACAAACGAGCCTGAGGCGTCCGAATTTCTGAAAGTTTTCAAAGAAATCAACGAAGGGCGCGCAAAAGAAGACAAGATCACGCTCAACGCAGTTATATTAAAAGTAATAACAGAGGCGCTCAAGAAGTGCCCCGCCATGAACGCACATATCGATTTCAAACCCCGCCTTGTCCGCGGATGCGTGACGGAGTTCGACGAGATAAATATCTCGATGCCCATGCTCCTCGACTCGGGCGAGATGATGACGGTCAACCTGCACAATATGCAGGACAAGAACCTCCGGGATATCAGGGATACGCTCGCCGATGTTCAGCGCAGGGCGAAAAATTCAAACATGTCGCAGGTCATGTACGACGTCTCGCTCAACGACACGCTGCAGGGGCTTGCAAAAGGCAAATTGGTTCAGACGATATCCCGCCTCATCGGCTCAAAGACCGGAAAGTACAAAGTCAAGACCCTCTCCGGCAAGAGCAAGAAAGAATATTATGACATACCCGAGCGCGACAGGCTCACAAAATATGACATTGAGCAGGGCACGATAACCGTGTCGAACCTCGGTTCGCTCTACAAGGACTGGGACGGCATATGCGCTCTGCTTGAGATAATCCCGCCGCAGGTCGCCGCGATAGGCGTCGGCGCTCCGCGCGATACGGCGATCGCAAACCCCGACGGCACGGTAACGGTCGGCAAGAAGCTCGTTTTCACCGTCGTTTTCGACCACCGTGCGCTCGACATGGGCGACGTAGTCCCCTTCCTGAAGTCTATAGACGAGACTTTCAAGCACCCGGAAGTTATCAAGGAGTGGATTTGACGGAGCCTTTAAGAAAGGAGATAATGTGGACAAACAGAACAGATGGCTCAGCTGGGCCATTGAGCTCCAGAGTCTCGCGCAGGCGGGGCTGACATATGGACACGACCCCTATGACCTCGAGAGATACAAGCGGATAAGAGAGATATCCGCCGAGATGGTAGCCCACAAAAGCGACATCCCGGCAGAAAAGGTCAAAGAGCTTTTCTGCAACGAGACCGGATATCAGACACCGAAGGTTGATACCCGCGCCGCGATTTTCAATGACGGAAAGATTTTGCTCGTCCACGAATCGAACGGCACATGGTCGCTCCCCGGCGGCTGGTGCGATGTAAATCAGTCGGTCGCGGAGAACACCGTGAAAGAGACTTTTGAAGAGGCGGGCTTGCGCGTCACCGCGGACAAACTCATCGCCGTTCAGGACAGGAACAAGCACAATAAGCCGATATACGCTTACGGGGTCATAAAAGTTTTCGTCCTCTGCTCCGTTGTCGGCGGCGAATTCGTTCCGAATATCGAAACGACCGAAACAAAATATTTCGGAAGAGACGAACTGCCGGAGAATCTCGCGGGCGAAAAGACCTCGCGCGAGCAGATACTGATGTGCTTCGATGCAAACGAGAGCGAACATTGGGAGACAAAGTTCGATTAAGAGAAAAATCCATATGTAAAGTGATTTAACTTTACATATGGTTTTTGTTATATCAGCGAAATTTTATATAAAATTGCCGCCGAATCGCAGTAATATCAAGTGTTCTGCGATGTTGACCCAAAAAGCCTACTCAACAGTTGAGCTCTATGTAAAGTCATACAACTTTACAGCAAAGAATCACAAAACCGACCCGAAAAATTATCTCTTCGGGTCGGTTTTCATTATAAAATTCAGGCTATTTCTATCTCAAACGAAACCGTCAGCGACTTCTCTGCGCCGTTGCTGCCGTCCCATTTGAAAGTTGAAGTCCCCGCGCATTTTCCCGCGCCATAAGGCACGGCATCGGCGGTGCTGCTCATGCCGGAATCCATCTCGGCGGCGACGAGATACATATCCTGAACATAGCTCTCCCCGCTCTTGATAATAAATCGGCGCGTGGCATCCTCGGTCACTTCTACGGGATAATCTTTGTCGTAGAACGCTTTTCCGTCCTGCGTCAGAATTTTCGTGCGTATCTCATAGTGCTGCCGGTTATATATCGGGAGCGTTGAAACTATATCTTTTCCGCTGTTGTTCGTGACGGTCGCCGTGATATGCACTTCGCCGCCGGATTTGACCTTCGGATTTTCGATATAAACTTTCAGCGTCACTCCGTCGAGAGTTTTTTCAATTGTCTGCAGAGCCGGACTCATTTTGGCGGTGCTTTCTGCCGAAGTGTTCTCCGGAGCAGTCGTTCCCGCCGTCTCCGGCGTATCCCCGTTTCGGCACGCCGCAAAGCTCGTTATGAGCAGAACCGATATTAATATAATTATTGCTTTTTTCATATAGCTTTCGCCTCCGGGCTTGATATTTATTCCGCGCCCTGTTCCCTTTGAAGATTGCGTTCAGTCGGCTATAGACATCCCTCCATATATTTCTTTCTATTTAATATTATCAGATATTATTGTCAATGTCAAATTTTCGCCCACAATCTAATTTTCTTTTAAACAGTGCCGCCGTTGGCGGCATAGGGTTGTCGAGGTCGCCAACCCCTACAAATTATAATAAAAAGCAAAACACCCGAAGCCGTTTTCACAGCTCCGGGTATTCTCGCTTAATTATCTTAGTTAATTTTTGTCTCGGTTATCTTCACTCCGGGCTCGATAACATCGATGCACTTGACCGGGCACGCCTCGTGGCACTTACCGCAGCCGACGCACTTCTCGTAATCGACCTTCGCGCAGAAATTCTCGACCGTGACCGCGCCGTATTCGCAGGTCTTGACGCACTTCATGCAGCCGATGCAGCCCGTCTTGCACTCTTTTCTGGTCTGGGCGCCCTTGTCATGATTCTTGCACATGACGGCAGCCTTTGCCTCGTGCAGGGGCATCAGATCGATAATGCCCTTGGGGCAGGTGTTGACGCACATCTTGCAGGCGTGGCACGCGAGCGGATTTATTCTTGCAACGCCCTCGCAGATATGAATCGCGTCATAGGGACACACCTCAACGCAGTCGCCGAAGCCGATGCAGCCGTAGACGCACTCTTTCGGTCCGCCGAAAAGCTGAGTTGCCATTTTGCAGCTCTTGACTCCGACATAGTTGAGCTTCGTGTCCGCGTTATGCTTGTTGCCCTGGCAGAGGACGACGGCGGTCATGGGGATGACATCGCCCGCCGCAAGGCCGGTTATCTTCGCAATGGCTTGGCTGACCTCCGCGCCGCCGGGCATACAGCGACCGGTATCGGTGGTCTTGCCCTCGGAGAGCGCGGCCGCATAGCCGGAGCAGCCGGAGAAGCCGCACGCGCCGCAGTTTGCGCCGGGCAGCGCCGCCTGAATCTCCTCGGCCTTTTCGTCGACCGGGACAGCCATGACCTTTGACGCAACGGCGAGACCGAGACCGGCTATAAGTCCGATGACGGAGACGATGACAACCGCAATTATAATAAGATGCATATTATCCCGTCCTTTCTCAACCGAATATGCCGTCGACAACGCCCGAGAATCCGAGGAAGGAGACCGAGGTAAGCGATGCGGCAATGAGCGTTATGGGCAGACCCTGAAGGAATTTCGGCACGTCGCAGCTCTCGAGGCGCTCTCTGACGCCCGCGAACATGACCATGGCGAGCATGAAGCCGAGACCGCCGCCGAGCGAACGCATCATCGACTGGCCGAAATTGTAGTTGTTCTCAACGTTTATAAGCACGACGCCGAGCACCGCGCAGTTCGTTGTTATCAGCGGAAGATAGATGCCAAGCGCGTTATAAAGCGCGGGCATATACTTCTTGAGGATTATCTCGACGAGCTGAACGAGAGCCGCTATGACGAGAATGAATACTATCGTCTGGAGATATTCGAGGCCATTGGGTACGAGCAGCTTCGCGTTGATGGGATATGTAACGGCAGTCGAGAGCAGCATGACGAATATAACGGCGGCACTCATTCCGACTGCGGTGTTGAGCTTCTTCGACACGCCGAGGAACGGGCAGATGCCGAGGAACTTTGCGAGAATGAAGTTCTCCGTAAGGATACCGGTAAGCAGTATCGAAAGCATTATTTTCATTTGCCTGCCGCCTCCTTTCCGTCCTTTTTGTTTTCAACTTCGCCGCGAAGAGAGCAGGAAGCCGCCATCGGGCAAGCCTCGCAGCCCTTGAGCTCCGCCTTTGAAAGACCCTTCTTGTCGGCAAGCTTGTTGGCGCACGCCATGAGTATGCCGAAGACGAAGAAGCCTCCGGGAGGCAGGATGAATATCAGCATGGGGCTGACGGAAGCCGGGATTATCTGAAGTCCGGCGATAGCGCCCGTGCCGAGCAGCTCTCTGACTGCGCCCATGAGGAGCAACGCTGCGGTGAAGCCGACGCCCATGCCGAGACCGTCAACGGCGGAAGCCGCAACGGAGTTCTTGCAGGCGAACGCCTCGGCTCTGCCGAGGATGATACAGTTGACGACTATCAGCGGCAGGTAAACGCCGAGCTGAGCGTCGATCTGCGGGACGAACGCCTTGACGAGCATCTGGACTATTGTAACGAACGAAGCGATTATAACTATATAAGCGGGGATTCTGACCTTCTGGGGAATCACCTTTTTGAGCGCCGAAATGGCGATGTTCGAGCACACAAGGACTATCGAAGCTGCGACGCCCATGCCCAGAGCACTCTCGACCGAGGTCGAAACCGCGAGCGTCGGGCAGGTGCCGAGCACCAGACGGAGAACGGGGTTCTCAACGAGAATGCCCTTGGTAAACTCCTGAAAAAGACTCTTTTTCTTTGCCATTTTTTACTCCGCCCCCTTTAAATTGGAATCATAGTAGCTCAGCGCCTCATTGACTGCCGCCGTGACGGCTTTCGAGGTTATCGTAGCGCCGGTAAGCGCCTGGATCTCGTTGCCGGAGGCACTGTTTTTGTTGACTGCAATATCCTTGACCTTTCCCTTGAACTGGTCGAGGAAGCTGGCATTCTGGGCTTTCATGCCGAGACCGGCGGTCTCGTTGAGTTCGAGCGGCGAAATGCCGGTGACCGCGCCGTTTTTGTCAACACCGGTCATTATCTTCACATCTCCGCCGTAGCCCTTGGAAACGGTGACAAAGACATAGCCGACTTCGTTGCCGCTTGCATCCTTGCCGACAGCGTAAGTGCCGCTGCCGCCTTTCATCTCCTGCGTTTCGCCGAACCCGGTCGCGGCGGGCAGGACTTTCTGCCTTGTTTCGACCTCGGTCTGCGCCGAGAGCTCCGCTATCTTCGGAGCCGTGACTTTATTTGTGACGGCGAGAAGAGTCGTGGCGACGAGGCATATCAGAAAGAGCGCTACAGTCGGGATGGCAAATTCCTTGAAATTCTTCATGCCTTCTCAGCCCCTTTCTTCTTTTTTTCCTTGACCGTGCCGAAAGGCTTCGGGGTGGTCAGATGCTCTATATGGGGAACGAGTATGTTCATAAGGATTATTGAGAACGAGACGCCCTCGGGCAGCGAGCCGAAGAGTCTGATGAACGAGGTCAGCAGACCGCAGCCGATGCCGAAGATTATCCTGCCCTTGAGATTGATGGGCGAGGTGGTATAGTCGGTAGCCATGAAGAACGCGCCGAGCATAAGTCCGCCGCTGAGCAGCTGATAGGCGACAAAAGTGAAACTGCCCTTGCCGGCTATGAGCATTATAACGGCTACAGTGCCGATAAACGACAGCGGAATGGCGGGAGAGATTATCTTTCTTATCATCAGATAAACTCCGCCGATTATCAGCGCCACTGCGCAGGTCTCGCCGAGGCTGCCGCCGCGGATGCCGATGAGCATATCAACGAGGCTCGGCAGTCCGTCGGAGAGCTCGCCGCCCTTTGTCATCATGGTAAGGGGCGTTGCGGTGGTGACCGCCTCGGCGCCCTTGTCGAGCCACGAGAGGGGCTTTATCCATGTTGTCATGGCGGTCGGGAACGAGACCATGAGAATGATTCTTCCGGTTATCGCGGGGTTGACGAAGTTCTGGCCGATTCCGCCGAAGAGCTGTTTTACAACAACTATTGCGATAACGGAACCTATCGCCGCCTGCCACAGCGGAATGGACACGGGCAGGTTAAACGCGAGCAGAAGTCCGGTGACGACCGCGCTCAGATCTCCGAGCGTGTTGCTGCGCTTCATGATTTTGCGCGACAGATACTCGGAGAGCATGCATGTGCCTATCGTTACGAGGCAGACGAGCAGGACGCGCGGACCGAAGAGCCAGACGGACGCCGCAAGGGCGGGGATCAGCGCGATAATAACATTGAGCATTATTCCGCTGACCGTCTGAGCCGAGCGCACATGGGGAGATGCGCTGACTGTGAGTTTCTTTTCAGGCATTTCAGGCATTTTTGCTCTTCTCCTCTCTCAGCATCTGTTTTGCAAGGCGCATATACTGGACAAGCGGCTTTGCCGCGGGACATGAATAAGCGCATGAGCCGCACTCCATGCAGACCGTGACGCCGGCTTTTTCGAGCCTGTCTATATCCTTCGCCTTTGTGTAGCGTTCAATGAGCGTGGGCATAAGGCTCAGCGGACATGCCGCCGCGCATCTGCCGCAGCGGATGCAGTCGCGCTCTTTCTTGACCTTCGACGCATCGTCGGCAAAGGCGAGAATGGCGTTGTTCTGCTTGAGAACGGGAATGTCCGTGTTGACAACGGCAAGTCCCATCATCGGGCCGCCGGTTATTATCTTGCCGGGTTCGGCTTTGAAGCCGCCGCAAAAGTCGATTATCTCGCCGACGTTCATGCCGATTGGCACGCGGACGTTCTTCGGGTCGGCTATCGCGGAGCCGTCAACGGTCAGCGAGCGGCTGACAAGCGGCTTGCCGCTCTTGAGGTATCTTGCTATAAATGCGACAGAGGCGACGTTCATAACAACGCAGCCGACATCGGCGGGCAGCTTTCCGGGCGGAACCTTTCTGCCCGTGGCAGAGAGCACCATCATCTTCTCTGCGCCCTGGGGATACTTCGACTTGAGCGTCATGAGGCGCACTGCGTTATCCTCCGCAACGTCTCTGTCCGCTATAGCCTTGAGCACTTTGAAAGCCTCGGGCTTGTTGTCCTCCGCGGCGATAACGACGCGCTTGAAGCCGAGTATCTCTTTCAAAGTATAGATGCTCGAGAGGATGTCCCATGAATTTTCAAGGCACTCGCGGTAGTCGACGGTTATGTACGGTTCGCACTCCGCGGCGTTGACGATAAGCGTGTCAACACTCTTGTCGGGCGGGATACGCAGCTTAACATGCGTGGGGAAGCCCGCTCCGCCGAGTCCGACAAGACCGGAATCCCTGACGGCGCGAAGGAAGCTCTCCTTGCCCGTCACCTTCGGCGGCTCAAGACCGTCGAAAAGGCGCATCTCGCCGTCGGACTCTATCTCCACCGCCTGAGTGATAACGCCGTTTGCAAGCGTCGCCTGCTTGACTGCGCTGACGGTACCGGATATCGATGCGTGGATCGGCGCGCTGAGGAATTTGTCGCTGTCGCCCACTATCTGTCCGACCGAAACTTTGTCGCCCGCTTTTACAGTGGGTGTGCACGGTACACCGATATGCTGCTGCATGGGCAGGAGCACTTTTTCGGGGACTGGAATTCTTACGACTTCACAGTCTGCGGTGTTCTTGTTGTGGTTGACATGCACGCCGCCGCGTACCTGCTTGACAGCTTTAAGAACACCGTCGAGTTTAACCGAGCTCATTTCTTCAACTCCTTATGATTAATTATTACTTCTTTATTATAAACCGCGTCTGTTTTTCGAGCGCCGGCATGACTATGCGCAGCACCGTTCCAGTAACAGCTCCGGTTATAAGCGAAAATATCAGCAGTGCCGGCGCATAGCCGAGCACGGCCTTTGTCCCCGTGAGCGCCGCCGCGGCGGCGAGCTGACCTGCGTTATGGCATACGGCGGCGATTATCGACGCGCCGAGCAGACCGAAGGGATCGGATTTTATTTTTGTTGCCGCCCACATTGCGAGGGTGCTGAGCACTCCTCCCGCAAGGCTCATGAAAAACGCCGTCGCGCCGCGTGTCATCAGCGCAAAGAGCGCCTTGAACACGGTTATGCACATCGCCTGCGGCAGCCCGAGAGTGAGAACAGTGAACATCGTCACTATATTTGAAAATCCCGGCTTCGCTCCCGGCGGCAGAAACGGCAGAGAGGGAATCAGATTTTCAAGAAACGATAGCGCGATCGCCTGGGCGCAAAGGATACCTAAAAGAGCGGTCTTTCTCGCTTTCATGAGCATATCCTCCCGGTCAGGGCATCGTGCCGCTTCTCCGAGCCCTCGAGCCTTATCACGACCCCTGCGGGCAGGCACGCGGCGGTGTCGCCCGGGCGGGTGAGCTTGCCGGACTTCACGCAGAGCTTGTCGCGGCATTCGGCGCTTTCAAACCAGACCGCGCCGTCCTTTATTTTTATCACGACCTTGGGGTCGGTGTCGGGTGTTATTGTCATATCAGCGCTCTTGTCGAGCGTTACGCGGCGGTACACCTCGCCGCCCGCATAGATGACCGCCTCGGTTTTTCCGTTCGACGGCAAAAATCGCCATATCAGAAGAGCCGCGCCGACGCAGAGTATGACCGCTATCAATGCGATATCGGCTTTTTTTATGAATCTGCGCTGCATCTGTCTCCCCCGTTATAAAAGTTTGAATCCGTCCTTTTCAAGTTTGAAGCTGTCCGCGAGAGAGTCCGTGACCCTGACGCTCCTGTCATTGAACACGAACACAGCCTGCGCGCCGTATTTTTCAAGCAGCGGCAGCGATTTCTCATAGCCGAGCACGAAGCACGCAGTCGAAAGCGCGTCGGACATAAAGCCGTCGCTGCAAACGACCGTCACGCTGACAAGTCCGCTCTCTGCGGGATAACCCGTTTTCGGGTCGAGTATATGATGATATCGCACGCCGTCGCGGTCAAAATACCGCTCGTAGCTGCCGGAAGTAGAAACACAGGTCGCGGGCAGAGTCAAAACCGCAAAGCTCTCGGTCGAACTCTCCGAAAAAGGATCTCTTATCCCGACAGTGAATTTTTCACCCTCGCCGTAGAGAAGTATGCTCCCGCCGACGGAGACGACCGCGCGCTTTATTTTAGAACTTTCGAGCACTCCGCGCACCTCGTCGCAGGCAACGCCCTTGCCGACCGAGCCGAGGTCGAGCACCGTGCCCGACGGTATTTTTATGCCATTCTCGTTTATCTCTATGGCGGAACCCGTGCCGTTGAGCGCCGAGTTTATTTCATCCTTGCCGGGCACTCTCTCGTTGCCCGTGCCGAAGCCCCAGAGGTCGCTGAGTCTGCCGAGCAGAGGATCGAACGCGCCGCCGCTCGACTTTCTCAGCTCTTCGCACTTTGAGAGTATATCCTCCATCTTCTTTTCGGGGTCATCTATCTTCCCGTTCGCAGAAGACGAAAAGAGAGTTATCTTAACACTCTGTCCCGCCGCGTCGTTTATCTCGCTAACGGCGGATGTTTCGATATGGCGCGAGAGGAGCTTGTTCTCGAGCTCCGATATGCAGTCAAAAACCGCCTCGCCGACCTTTTTCGCGTCTTTTCCCTCGATGTCCGCGCTGACAGCGGTGTTCATCATCGCAGACGATGACGAGAACTCGCGGCTCTGCTTTATGCCGTCGTATGCCACGAGACCGATTAAAACGCCAACCACCGCGCACAAAAGCGCGACAATCAGCTTTTTCGAGCTTTTTTTCATCGGTCTCCCTCCGCAGTCAAGACTTTCGTATACCTATAACATATATATTTTACATTGTTTTTCTGCAAACTTCAAGGACTTAAAATTGTCATTTCCGACGGCGAAAAAATATAGAAATATTTCTTTATCGATACAAAAATTGCTTTTTAAGCTCGATGTACAAAAAAATACAAAAATTTTATTAAAACTTAATAAAAATTCGTCCTTTTTATGGTGACAGAACTAAGAAAATATGGTATAATCTAACAAAATATTTTGATAATATTATCAGTTATGACGAAAATTTATTTTGCCGTAACGCTAATATAAAGCAAATTTCGGAGATAATCTATGTTTGAACAGTCAATCAGCGTCGACAGAATGGAGCAGGCGGTCAGCCTGTTCGGCAGTTTCGACGAAAATATTAAAATGATAGAAAAAGAGTTCGATGTCGGCGTCGTCAGCCGCGGCTCGGAGATAAAAGTCACGGGCGAGGCGGAGAATGTCTCAAAGGGCGTGCGCGCGATAAACGGACTTCTGATGCTCATCAACCGCGGCGAGGCGCTCAGCGATCAGAATGTACGCTATGTCATCTCGCTCGTCAACGAGGGCAACGAGGATCAGCTCCCGCAGATGACTGCGGACTGCATCTGCATCACTTCAAAGGGCAGACCGGTCAAGCCGAAAACGCTCGGTCAGAAGAAATATATCGAAGCCATACGCAAAAACACGGTCACTCTCGGCGTCGGACCCGCCGGCACCGGCAAAACTTATCTTGCGGTCGCCATGGCGGTGACGGCTTTTCGCGCAAAGGAAGTCAACCGCATAATTCTCACCCGCCCCGCAGTTGAAGCGGGCGAGAAGCTCGGATTTTTGCCCGGAGATCTTCAGCAGAAGGTCGACCCCTATCTGCGCCCGCTCTACGACGCGCTGTTCGATATGCTCGGCGCGGAGAGCTTTCAGAAGCAGCTCGAGCGCGGAAATATAGAAGTCGCGCCCCTCGCATATATGCGCGGACGCACGCTTGACGACAGCTTCATTATCCTCGACGAGGCGCAGAACACCTCGGTCGAGCAGATGAAGATGTTCCTGACCCGTCTCGGCTTCAACTCGAAGATGGTCGTCACGGGCGATATCACCCAGATCGACCTGCCCGACGGCAGGCGAAGCGGTCTCGTCGACGCGGTGAAGATTCTCAAAGATGTCGACGATATTCAAATTGTCAGGTTCAACGAGCGCGATGTGGTCAGACACAAGCTCGTTCAGGATATAATCAAAGCCTACGAAAAACACGAGGATGTGAAAAAAAGAAAATGAGAGGCAAAGTTAAGGTAATTATCACAAACGACCAGCATGAGGTCAAAATACCGACAGGAGTAAGAATGCTCGTGCGCCGCGCATGCACCGCGGTTCTGACACTCGAGGAATTTAACGATCCTGCCGAGATAAGCGTCCGCTTTGTGGACGACGAAGAGATACACAGACTCAACCGCGAATACCGCAACGTGGACAGGAGCACCGACGTGCTCTCGTTCCCCTTGGGCGAAAACGGAGTGTATGACACAAATCTTGACACGGGCGCAAAGATGCTCGGCGACATAGTCATTTCTATCCCCCACGCAGTCAGCCAGGCCGAGCGTTTCGGCCACACGCTCCAGCGCGAGATAGCATTCCTTACCGTACATTCGATGCTCCACCTGCTCGGCTATGACCACGAGGGCGGCGGAATCGAGAGCGTGCGCATGCGCGAAAAGGAGGAGACCGTCTTGACTCAGCTCGGTCTGCCCAGAAGCGGAAGCTACTATATGGGTGACGAATAAATGAAAGGTCTGCTCAAAAGCTTTGTCTATGCGGGTTCGGGCATCGTCACTTGCATCAGGCAGGAGAGAAATATGCGCGTGCACCTCGTGTGCATGATATATATGTATTCATATCTCCTGATCTATGACTTCTTCGAGGTCTCGCGCACCCAGTTTGCGATAATTTTTATCGCGAACGCGATAGTCGTCATGGGCGAGCTGTTCAACACCGCTATAGAAGCGGTCGTTGACATGGCGGAGGAGAAGTTCAGCGAGAAATACAACCGCCTTGCAAAAATATCGAAAGATACCGCGGCGGGAGCCGTGCTTGTCGGTGCGATATTCGCCGTTTGTACGGGCATTGCGATCCTCGCTCAGCCCGATGCGTTCAGGGCGATGTTCGCCTACTACGCAGAGAAGCCGTATATGATAGCCGTTTTGATCGCCAGCCTTGTGCTGAGCTTCACTTTCATATTCACGGGTTTCAATTTCAAGAAAAAAGACAAATAATATATAAAAAATCAATGACCGCTGACTGTCATATCAGCGGTCATCTATATGAGGAGAAGTTATGACTCAGACAAGAACCGCTTTCATCGCAATAGTCGGCTGCCCGAATGTCGGCAAGTCGTCGATACTCAACCGCCTGCTCGGCCAGAAGGTCGCCGTCGTGTCGCCCAAGCCGCAGACCACGCGCACAAAAATAATGGGCGTGCTGACCGAGGACGAAGTTCAGCTCGTTTTCACCGACACCCCCGGCTTCCACCGCCCGCGCACGAAGCTCGGCGAAAAAATGATAAAGGCGGTCAGCGACAGCATCTCGGGCGTTGACGCGTGCCTTTTCGTCGTTGAACCCTCTGGCGAGCTGCGCGACGCGGAAAAAGATCTTCTCAAGAAGTTCAAGGACGAGAAAATGCCCGTCATTCTCGCCATAAACAAAATAGATTCAGTCAAGCAGAAAGAGCTTCTTATCGAGCGCATGGCGCAGTTCTCCGCGCTCTATGATTTCGAGGCGATAGTCCCCTGCTCCGCGCTCAAGGGCGACGGATTCGGCGATCTAAAAGACGAGCTGTTCAAGCAGGCTCAGCCCTCGCCGCATTTCTTCCCCGATGACACTCTGACCGACCAGCCCGAGCGCGTGCTCGCCGCCGAGATAATCAGAGAGAAGCTTTTGAATCTCCTCGACGACGAAGTGCCGCACGGCGTTGCTGTATGCATAGAGAGAATGCACGAGCGCGAGGACTCGAATATAACCGATATCGACGCCACGATTTACTGCGAGCGCGAGAGCCACAAGGGCATAATAATCGGCAAAAAGGGCGAGATGCTCAAAAAAGTCTCAACAAAGGCGCGCGAGGATATGGAGCGCTTCTTCATGTGCAAAATCAACCTCCACTGCTGGGTAAAGGTCAAAGAGGGCTGGCGCAACAGGGAGGGACTCATCCACAATTTCGGGCTCGACAACGAATAAAATTTTTCCTATCATAAATGCGCCGCGCAGTGAAAAAAATATTTTTACACTGCACGGAGGAGCGCACATCGCGCGTTTATCATAGATGAAAAATACGGACAAAAACACGGTTCAGAATGCATGGAACGCCTTTGAAATGAGCGGCAAGGTCGAGGACTATCTCCGCTATGCAAAGACGAATATCCGCACGGGAGGTGAAACGGCAAGTGCAAACGCAGACAGAGGGGCTGATAATCAAGTCCCGCGATATCAATGAAAATGACACCGTCGTCAAAATTTTGACAGGCGATCTCGGGCTCATCTCCGCATTTGCCAACGGCACGAAGAAAGTGAAGAGCCGAACCGCGAGCGCCGCCGTTTCGCCGATGACATACTCCCGCCTGACCCTCTACCGCGGGCGCGAGAGCTACATAGTTGACGACGCAAAGGCGATAGATGTGTTTTTCGGGCTGCGCGAGGATATTGAAAAATTATCGCTTGCAAATTATTTCTGCGAGCTTGCGGGCGAATTTTCGCCCGAGAACACAGAGGCTCACGAATTCTTGAGCCTGACGCTGAATTTACTGCATCTGCTGTCCGAGGACAAGCGCAGCGCGGATTTCTTAAAGCCCGTCGGCGAGCTTCGTATGCTCGCCCTCGCTGGCTATATGCCCGACCTCGCCGGATGCCAATCCTGCGGAAACGAGCTGCCAGACGAGCCTGTTTTCAGCCTGCGCCATGCGGGATTTTTCTGCCGTAATTGCGCACCCGACGGCGAGGGAATACCCGTGACGCCCGGTGTGATAAACGCGATGCGCCATATCTGCACCTGCGATGACCGCGCGCTTTTTGCGTTTCGTATGCCGGACAGCTCGCTGAAAATCCTCGGCGATATCACCGAACGCTACCTGCTTCTCCAGCTCGGGCATAAGCTGAGAACGCTGGATTTTTACAAGAGCATAAAGACGTGAGTGCGAGGTGATGATATGCAGATCAAAGAAGCCATCGTCGAGCGGATAAAAAATATCTGCCTTGAGCGCGGCATGAAATATAACGAGCTCGCGACCCGCTCCGGCGTCACGCCGTCAACGGTTTACAGTATGCTCGACCCGAGCCGCCGCGACCTGTCGGTCATAACGGTCAAAAAGCTCTGCGACGGACTCGACATGACGATAACCGAGTTCTTTGACGATGACATATTCAGAACCCTCGAGCAGGAAATTCAATAAAATATCAGCCGGGCGGATATCCGTCCGGCTGTTTTTATCATGTTGTGCTCTCGCTCTGTGCGGCATTCTTTGTCGGGAAATCGAAGCCCTGCATGAAGCCGTCGAGCTCGGTCGAGCAGATGTCGCCGCCTATCACCGCACCCTCGTAAACCAAAATATTCGCCTGCACCGTTCCGCTGTTGCCCTCATAGCCGGGATAATTTTTTATGTTGTATGTCCAGCGCTTTGCGCGTTTGCCCTCATACGGAGTCAGGTCGAGGTTCTGCGCTTTTTGAATCTCGTTGTATTTTTCATATCCCCTGTCGAACTCGGCGGGGATTATAACCTCTGCGACCTCGGCCGGATCCTCCTCTATCTCCCAGCCGAACTGGGACAGAAACGCCGCGCGTTCCGAGGCGTTCGATGCCTTGAGGCTTATCGCGTTGTCCTTTACTGCGGGCTTGCCGCGGTTTATCAGAAGCACCACCGCCGCCACGGCGAGCACCGCCGCGAACGCAGTCAAGGCAATTTTCAGCTTTGAGGATTTGATTGAAAACACAAACACTTTTCTCCGCCCCTTCGCGCTTATAAAGATAGTTGATATATATGCTCATTTCTCCCGCTTTATCACGGTTGACAAATCTTGCTGAAATGGTAATATTATACTGTAACTTATTTCACATTTCGGAGGCACGAAAAAGCATGAAAAAATGCAGTCTCATCCCCTTTGCCGTCCTCGCCGCAGCAGCGGGCGCAGGCACGGCGGTCGGCAGAAAATTAAAGACCGACAAGGCTTTCCGCCGCGACTTTGACGACGCTGTCGGAAAAGGTATCCTCGCCGCCGTCGGCAAGATTGCCGACAAGCTCCCCGAGCCGAATTTCGGCGATGTCTCGAACTATCAGAGCCGTGATTTCTATCCCGGTCACAGCGAATTTGCATCATCGGGCAAGCGCGGTTCAAGATGGCGTCTCGGCTATGCGCGGCGCAGTCTCGTCCCCGACGACTACAATCAGAAGGACTACTACATAGCGGGCTATCTCTCCTATCCGCCTAATATAATGAGCGGGGTCATCGACGACCAGGCGGTGCGCGTTATCTGCCTCGACGATTCGAGCGGACGCGGGAGCGTAGTTTTTGCCGTCATTGACTGCGTCGGAATATCCGGCACGGACATACGCCGCATACGCGAGAGACTGGCGGACTTCGCAAAAGAAAATAATATTATTTCCATCAATATTTGCTCAATCCACTGCCACAGCGCGATTGACACGCAGGGTCTCTGGGGAGACCTGCCCAAGATGCTCAAGAATAACGTCAGGGCGGTAAAGGACGGACGTTACGACGATATAATCTCAGGACGCGACCCCGAGTTCATGGAGAATCTGTTTGAAAAGACCGCAGACGCGATAAAAGAGGCATTCAACTCCATGCAGCGCGGAAAGCTCACCTATGTGCGCACCGACGCTATCGACTTCGCGCGCGACAAGCGCCCGCCTTATATCTGGGACAAGGATATAGTTCGCCTGCGCTTCGTCCCCGACAACGGCTCGGAAGAGACTGTGGCCGCGTTCATGGCGGCTCACCCGACCGCGCTCGGCGCGAAGAACACCCTGCTCAGCTCCGACTACATCGCATCGATGGAGCAGGAGATAAACAAAGCGGGCAAGAATTTTATATTCTTCCAGGGCGCGGAGCTTGCGATAGCTCAGCAGCGCGACTGCATAACCGAGCATGACGGCTCGGAGGGCTGGCAGGAATACGGCAAGACGCTCGGACGCTTCCTGCTCTCTATTCCCGAAGAGGACGAGAGACGCGTCGCGACATTTATAAATATTAAAAACCGCGAAATATTCATCCCGGCGGACAACCCGATACTCATCGCCGCCGCAAAAGCAGGACTCGTTGACAACACCGTTCTGCACGACCCGAGCGAAAAATCCGGCTACTGCTTCGTCAGCGAAATCGGCTATGCAGAAATTGGCAAGGAGCTGTCCCTCGCGCTCATTCCCGGCGAGCTTGCGCCCGAGATTCTGCTCGGCGGCGCATACGGCGCGGACGAGAGCTTCAACCGCACCGCGTGGGAATATCCGCCCATGCGCGACATGATCCCCGAGGGCAGAGAGCTGAGCGTTATAGGTCTGTGCAACGACGCGATGGGATATATCCTGCCCGACAACGACTACGGCAGCGTCATAGCAAAAGACCACTACGAAGAGGCGGTCTCGGCGGGAAAACGCGCGGGGTCAACAATAACGAAAGCATTCGGAGAGCTTGTGAAGAGTCTCCGATAAAAAAATAAAATACAACGGAGGTCCACTATGCGTAAAAACATCCTGCGAACCCTCAGCATTATTCTCGCGGCAGTTCTGCTGCTCTGCGCGAGCCTGCCTGTTTTCGCTCAGAGCTCAAAATGCTCCTGCGGCACGCCGCCCGTAATCTACGTCGCGGCCTTGGGCAGCGCGAAGCTCTATCTTGACAAGGGCACGGAAAACGAGCGTCTGCTGTTCAGACCCGACACCGCCACTTATCTGCGCCTCGCCGCGCGTCTCGCGCCGGCAATAGCGCGCCTCGCCA
This sequence comes from bacterium, assembly GCA_963592475.1. Lineage (GTDB taxonomy): Bacteria > Bacillota > Clostridia > Oscillospirales > Acutalibacteraceae > CAG-177. The sequence goes on along the minus strand of CAVAWW010000006.1, from coordinate 21,156 downwards.
TAGACAAGAACTATGACGCTTTCGGCGACGCGCTCATCGATGGAGTCCGCAGCGTCTTCGGTGATTTGCAGATGGACGAAAACGGCGACTCCACAGACCGCGTGACCTCGGACGCCAAGCTGCCCGACAACCCCGACCACGGCGTTGACAAGAGCTACTATTTCGCCTACGATTTCCGTGAGGACCCGCTCACGGTCGCGGACAAGCTGCATGAATACATCGCCTGCGTAAAGAAGCTCACCGGGCACGACACAGTGCTTCTGCGCGCCTCGTCCATGGGCGGCGTTATGACCATGGCGTATTTCTACAAATACGGTACCGACGGCATCGACGCGTGCATCTTCCAGTGCTGCCCGATTCTCGGCACGCAGGTTGCGGGCGACCTCTTCACAAAGAAAATTACTATCGACCCGGACGCCCTCGTCCGTTACGCCTCGCAGCTCCCGACCGATGAGCAGTGGCAGTCCGATTTGCTCGGCGTTGTTCTCGATATGCTCAATTTTGCGGGCGTTTTCAAGGCTCTCGTCGGCGTTGCCGACAAACTGCTCGAAAATCTGACCGACAGGGTCTTTGACGAGTTCATGTACCCCGTGTTCGGCTCGATGCCCGGAATATGGAGCTTCGTGACGGACGACGAATATGAGCAGGCGAAGAAAATGACCTTCAACGAAAACACATCGAAGAAGCTCATCTCCCGTCTCGACGAATATCACTACAACGTCCAGTGCAAAGCCGGAGAGATACTGAACAAGGCGAAGAAAGACGGCGTAAAAATAATGATAGTCGCGGGCTACAACAAGCAGCGCACTCCGCTTGTCGAGTCATATACGGCAAACAGCGACGCGACCGTTGACACGAAATATGCCTCCGTCGGCGCTATCGTTGCCGATCTCAATTCAACTCTCCCCGACGGCTATGTTCAGAAGAACGAAGCGGGCGTTCACGACCATCTTTCAAAGGACGGCGTGATAGACGCATCGACCTGCCTCATGCCCGAGAACACCTGGTTCATAAAAGATATGCTCCACTGCAAAATTCACGAGGGACACAAGGCGATGTACAACTGGTTCTTCTATTCCGAGTCACAGCCCGATGTGTGGTCGAACGAAAAATATCCGCAATTTCTGCAAAACGATGTGAACGCGAAAACGCTCACTCCCCTCGGCACTCAGGCGCGCCCGGAGCAGTCCGAAAGCGGGGTCGAAAACGCCGGCAAGCCTCTGACTCCGCAGACCGGGTCGGCATCCTTTGCGGCGGTTATCCCGCTCTTATTCGCCCTGCCCGCCGGAGTTGTTTCAAGGCGGCGCAAACGCTCATAACAGAAAAATGCAACAGCCGACGGTCATGTGTTCCGCTGTCGGCTGTTTGTTCTTTATTTAACGGTTAAATATTTGTAAATCCTACTTCTTCGGGCTTGAAATAGGCGTAAATAATGTATAAAATAAGACTGTAAATCAAGTGCTGCTTTTTACAGGGCACAACAAGAAAGGTCGTGCAAAGATGGCAAGATTTCTCTACTCCGCCTTTTCCGACGAAGCCGCCGACAGCATCGACGGCCAGATAGCCGCCTGCAAGGCAAACGGCGTGACACACATGGAACTGCGCGGCGTTGACGGCAAGAACATCTCCGAGTTCACCGTTGACGAGGCAAAGTCGCTCAAGGAAAAACTTGACGAAAACGGCATGAAGGTCTCTTCCATAGGCTCTTACTACGGAAAGATCGAGATAACCGACGATTTTGAGCCCCATTTCGAGGGCTTCAAGAACACAGTTGAAGTGGCGAAGATACTCGAAGCGAAGTATATCCGTCTGTTCAGCTTCTATTTCACAAAGGGCGAGAGCTACGATGAGTACCGCCCGGAGGTCATGCGCAGAGTCAGAGCCATGGCTGAATATTCAAAGGAGCGCGGAGTCCTCTGCTGCCATGAGAACGAGCGCGGTATTTACGGCGATATCCCCGAGAGATGTCTCGATCTCCACAAGGAGCTCGGCGACGTCATCGGCGGAATTTTCGACCCCGCGAACTATATTCTCAACGGCGTGGATATTCTCCCCGCGTATGAGCTGCTCGAGCCCTACATCACCTATATGCATGTAAAAGACGCGATAGGTGCGGAGGAGACGGTTGTCCCCGCCGGTCAGGGCGACGCTCATTTTGATGAGCTCATCCGCCGCTTCAACAAAAAAGAGGGCGAGAGATTCCTCTCTGTCGAGCCGCATCTCAAGGTGTTTGACGCACTCAAGACAATTGAGCGCGACGACAGCCTTTCGATAAAGATGGATAAGTTCACTTATCCCGACAATAACGCTTCCTTTGCCGCCGCAGTGAACGGCATAAAGGAAGTTGTCGCAAGAGTCAAGACCCTGCGCTACGGCATAATCGGCGTTGGCAACATGGGTTCTGCTCACCTCGGCTATTATCTCGACGGACTCATCCCCGAGATGGTTCTTACGGCGATAGCCGATATCGATCCCGCAAAGCTTGAGCGTGCCGAGAAGAAATGCCATGGCAGAAGCTGTGAGATAAAATGCTTTAACTCCGCCGAGGCTCTCATTGACTCGGGCGAGGTCGACGCTGTTATAGTCGCAACGCCGCACTATTCTCACCCGCCGATAGTCGAATACGGTCTGACTCACGGTGTACATGTGCTCAGCGAAAAGCCCGCGGGCGTCTATACAAAGCAGGTTCGCGAAATGAACGAAGTCGCATCAAAGAGCGACAAAGTGTTCGCGCTGATGTTCAACCAGAGGACGAATCCCATGTATATCAAGCTGCGCGAAGTCGTGCAGAGCGGCGAATACGGCGGGCTGCACCGCTTCAACTGGCTCATCACCGACTGGTACCGCACGCAGGCATATTATAATTCCGGCGGATGGCGCGCGACCTGGAGCGGCGAGGGCGGCGGCGTGCTGCTCAACCAGTGCCCGCATCAGCTCGATCTGTGGCAGTGGATAACCGGTATGCCCGAATCCATTCAGGCGCAGTGCTCCATAGGCAAGTGGCACAATATCGAAGTCGAGGACGACGTGACTATATATGCCGAATATAAAAACGGCGCGACCGGCGTATTCATCACAACCACCGGCGACGCACCCGGCACGAACAGACTCGAAATAACGCTCGACCGCGCTAAGATAGTCTGCGAGAACGACAGGATAAGAGCCTATGTCCTCGACCAGTCCATGACCGAGTTCAGCAAAACCGCCGAAGAGGGCTTCGCGAAGCCCAACGGTCACTGGGAGGATATCGACTATGTCGACACGGACACCGAGCAGCATGTTGCAGTTACAAACGCTTTTGCGGCGCACATCCTGCACGGCACTCCGCTCATCGCGCGCGGCGAAGAGGGCATCAACGGTCTGACTATCTCGAACGCGGCGCACCTGTCCTCATGGCTCGGCAAGAAAGTTACCCTCCCGATAGACGAGGATCTGTTCTATGCCGAACTTCAGAAGAAAATAGCCTCGTCTTCCGGCAAGAAAGAGCCCGTGAAGGAAGTTGTCGTTGAGGATATGTCCTCGACCTACGGCTCATAATCGAAAGAAAACAGAGGTAGAATATGAAGATATCTATCGTGGGCTGCGGCGGAATAAGCCGCACCCACATCGGAGCCGTCCGCGATATACCGGACGCCCGGATAATCAGCGTTGCGGACTGCATCTCCGAGCGCGCCGAAGCGGCGGCAAAGCAGTGCGGCGCCAAGGCATATACAAGCCTTGAAGATATGCTCGCGGGCGAGAAGCCGGATGTTTTACATATCTGCACCCCGCACTATCTCCATGTTCCGATGGCGGTCTACGCGATGGAGCGCGGAGTCGATGTGCTGTGCGAGAAGCCGTGCGCCATGACGGAGAGCCAGCTCAAAGAACTGCGCGAATGTCAGCGCAGGACGGGGCGGCAGTTCGGAGTCTGTTTTCAGAACAGATACAACCGCTCGGTGCAGTATCTCAAAAATATCATTGATTCAAAAACATACGGCGAGCTTATCGGCATGAGGGCTTTTGTCACCTGGAAGCGCGACGCGGACTATTACGCGAGCGGCGACTGGCGCGGCAAAAAAGCGACCGAGGGCGGCGGAGTGCTGATAAATCAGGCTCTGCACACGCTCGATCTGATGAATATGCTCGGCGGAAATGTAAAAGCCGTGACCGCACATGCTTCAAACGACCATCTCAAGGGCATAATAGAAGTTGAGGACACAGTGAGCGTATTTGCCGAATTTTCGCAGGGCTTTCGCGGAGTGTTCTTCGCGACAACCGCAAACGCCGTCACCTCGCCAATAATGCTCGAAGCAAACTTCGCCGACCGTTCGGTACGCATCGAGGGCGACAGCGTGTTTGAACTAAAGGACGGCAAGCTCACTCCCGTGCTCGCTGCGGACAAGTTCGACAACCACGGCAAGCTCTGCTGGGGCAGCGGACACAGCGCGCTGATACGCGATTTCTACGGTACGGTCAAAAATAACCGCCCGTTTGCAATAGACGCAGACGAGGGCGGTAAGGCAGTCGAGCTCCTGCTCGCCGTGTACAAGAGCGCTGAGACAGGCGAACGCATAGAGTTATAAAAAAGAAGGGAAGATTGAAATGCAGATGACTTTTCGCTGGTTCGGCGACACCAAGGACACGGTATCGCTCGAACAGATAAGACAGATTCCCGGCGTCAAGGGCATTGTCCCCGCGCTGCATACCCTGCCCGCAGGCGAAGTGTGGCCGCTCGATATGGTCATGGACATGAAGCACGAGATCGAGGCGGCAGGCCTTACGATGGAGTGCATCGAGAGCGTCAACGTCCATGAGGATATCAAGCTCGGCAACGAAAACGCAGACAAATATATCGACAACTATATCGAATCCATCCGCAATCTCGGCAAGGTGGGCGTCAGGGTGATATGCTACAACTTCATGCCCGTTTTCGACTGGACGCGCACCGACCTCGCCATGGATATGGGCAACGGCGCGACCTGCCTGTCATATAACGGCGCGCAGATTGAGGGCAAGAGCCCCGAGGATATGTTCCGCGAGATCGACGAGAACTCGAACGGCTACGCGATGCCCGGCTGGGAAACCGAGCGCATGGGCGAGATAAAGGAGCTGTTCCAAAAGTACAAGGGCGTGACCGAGGACGATCTCGTTGAGAATCTCCGCCACTTCCTGCGCCGCATAGCTCCCGTCTGTGAGGACTGCGGAATCAAAATGGCTATTCATCCGGACGATCCGCCATGGGGCATCTTCGGTCTGCCGAGGATAATCAAGAACACCGCAGATCTCGAACGCCTGCTCTCGCTCGTCGACAGCGACATAAACGGCATCACCTTCTGCACCGGCTCGCTCGGCGCATCGAAAGATAACGACCTGCCCGCAATGATAAGAAAATTCGGCGACAGGATATATTTCGCGCATCTGAGAAATGTCCTCAGGCGCGACGGCTGGTTCAACGAGACCTCCCACCTGTCCTCGGACGGCTCGCTCGACATGTACGAGATAGTCAAGGCTCTCTACGAGAGCGGATTTGACGGCTATATCCGCCCCGATCACGGCAGAATGCTTTGGGGCGAAAAAGCCCGTCCCGGCTACGGTCTTTATGACCGCGCGCTCGGAGCGGCATATATAAACGGACTCTGGGAAGCTGTTTCAAAGTCCGAAAGGGAAGGAAGATAACCATGGTACACGAAAATCTTAACGGCCGCGTTGCGGTCATAACCGGCGGCGGCGGAGTTCTCTGCAGCGGATTTGCAAAGGATCTTGCGGCTCAGGGAGTAAAGGTCGCAATACTCGACCTGCGCGAAGAGGCGGCTCAGAAGGTCGCGGACGAGATAAAAGCGGCGGGCGGCGAGGCTCTTGCAGTCGGCTGCAACGTGCTCGAGAGCGAGAGCCTTGAGGCGGCGCGCGAGAAGATAAACGCCGCGCTCGGCTCATGCGATATCCTTGTCAACGGTGCGGGCGGCAACTCTCCGCTCGGCACGACGACCAAGGACACGCTTGAGCTTGAGGACATAGCCCACAAGGCGGAGGGAGTCAAGACTTTCTTCGACCTCGACCCCAAGGGCATTGAGTTTGTTTTCAACCTTAACTTCCTCGGCACGCTGCTCACCACGCAGTGCTTTGCAAAGGACATGATAGGCAAGGAGAACGCGACGATTCTCAACATCTCCTCCATGAACGCCTACAGACCGCTCACGAGAATCCCCGCATATTCCGCGGCAAAGGCGGCTGTTTCAAACTTCACCCAGTTCATGGCGGTTCATTTTGCCGATGTCGGCATCAGAGTCAACGCGATAGCGCCCGGCTTCTTCTCGACGAACCAAAACAAGACTCTGCTCTTCAACGAGGACGGCTCGCTCACCGCGCGCTCGAACAAGATAATCACCCACACTCCCCTGCGCCGCTTCGGCGTACCGGCGGATTTGACGGGCGCTCTGCTGTTCCTCTGCGACGAGAGCCAGTCCGGCTTCATAACCGGCGTTATTCTCCCCGTCGACGGCGGCTTCTCCGCTTATTCGGGAGTGTAAAGTCCATATCAAATCGGATATCCGATTTGTGGAATTCTCAAATAGAAGAACGCTGTCCATTGAAATACATGGGCAGCGTTCTTTTGTGTTGTGGTGTGTGATTGGCAATTGGGATTTGCAGATGTAAATGCTGATGATAAACGACCATCACAATATTACAAATCGTCACAATCGTGCAGGGGCGGATAATATCCGCCCGCGAACTCCGCGCAATTTTAGCGGTGTGCAACTTGTAGGGTGCGGCGACCTCGACGCACCGCTGTCGCGCGAGCGGCACGAAATTCCCGAAATGTTTATTGCCGACCGTTGCCCTCACGGCTGTCCGCTATCGGCACAGCCGATACAACAAATTTGATTTGTTTATAATTGGCTCCTACCTTCGCGTCCTACCATAATCAAATATTTGATACTTACCGCGTTTCGGCATTTTCTTTTTATTTGAAAAAGAAAACGCCTGCAAAAGAAAAGCAAACTCGGGGCTGCGCCCCGAGACCCCGCGAACGCCACGCCGCAGTACTTAGCCTGCGAATCTCAATTAGTTGCTCGGCACATTCGCACGCAAACGCGCCGGAGCTTGAACTAGTGTGCAACATCACCGAAGCGCCGCCGGTGGCGGATGAAGCGAGGCGATGTTGGCGAAAAACAAGGAGCATAGCGCCCGCTCCAAGGGCGATAGGCGACTATGTTTTGAGAGTAGCTTGTGCGTCTTGCTTCGCAAGCCGTTTCCTCGCTCTTCTCTGTTAGCTGTCAAACACTGCGGCGCAGCTATTGGAAGCCTAATTATAAAAAACGGTTGGGTCGCTCGCTTTTTCCTTGCTATGGCTCAAGTGATAGACAAATTCCAACTCACCAATCACAAAACCGACCGCAGCAGATATGCTTCGGTCGGTTACTGTTTTACGGCACCCGTTCATATTCCGGGTGCTTTTCTTATTCCATATTGTCTATATAGCTGCATGCTGCGAGTGCGGCTACGGAGCCGTCCGCCGCCGCTGTGGTCAGCTGGCGCACTTCCTTTGTGCGGCAGTCGCCCGCGGTGAAGACGCCGGGGGTCTTTGTTCTGCAGCTCTCGTCCGCGATGATATAGCCGTAGTCATCGAGATCTACAACATCCTTGAAGCTCTCGTTGTTCGGCATCTGACCGACCGCAATAAAAACACCGTCCATCGGAATGGAATGGGGTTCCTCGTCGCCCGTCGCTATCTTTATGCCGTCGAGCTCGTCGCTGCCGATGAGCTTGACTACCTTCGTGTTCATGAGAACCTTTATGTTATCTTTCTCGCCGAGCTTCTTGACAAGAGCCTTTTCGCCCCTGAACTCATCGCGTCTGTGTATAAGCGTGACGCTCTTGCAGTAAGACGCGAGAAAGAGCGCGGACTGGAGCGCGCTGTCTCCGCCGCCGACAACGGCAACATTCTTGCCCTTATAAAAAGCTCCGTCGCACACCGCGCAGTAGGATACTCCCCTGCCCGCGAGGTCGTTTTCGCCGTCCGCTCCGAGCGGTCTGTGGCGCGCTCCGGTGGCGATTATAACGCACTTGCACTGATAGCTGTTCGAATCGGTTATGACGGTTTTTATCTTCCCGTCGACTATTTTTATGACCTTCTCAAGCTCAACATCCGCGCCGAGCTCCATCGCCTGCGAAACGAGGTTATCCGCAAATTCGCTGCCGCTTATCTGCGATATTCCCGGATAGTTTTCAACTCTCGGCGAAGAGGTTATCTGACCGCCGAAAGACTCGCCCTCGGTCACGAGCACGGTTTTTCCCGCTCTGAGCGCATAGATTGCCGCCGTGAGTCCGGCTGTGCCGGCGCCGACGATAACGATATCAAATTGCTGCATTTCTTTTCCCTCTGAATATGGCAAAATTTTTCTTTAATGCGCCGAAAACCGGGTGAAGCCGCGCTCCACCCGATCTTCCAGCGTTTATCAGTGCATCAGCACTGCTCAATGAACTTTTTGATGTTTGAAAGATTGACGAAGCTCTCGTATCCGTCTCCGTCGGTGACGATAAGAGTCGGAGCCTGTCTGATGCCGTATTTCATCGTCAGATCCTCCTGAGCCTCTGCGTCGATCTTCTCGTAGCCGATATTCGCCTTGTCAAGCAGCGTATAGGCTATCTTGCAGTTGGGGCAGGTCTTTGTGGTGAAGAGCATGACCCTTGCGCCGTTTGATGCCTTGGGAGCATCCTCGTGCTTGCCGTCCTCCACGGTGTGGCTGACGGTGCGCTCATTCTTGAGATGAGACGCGCCGAGGTTATAGACGGTTCTGTCCTTGAACTCCTGCGCCTTGCCGTCGTTCCAGTTCTGGACGGGGCGATAGTAACCGGTGATACGGCTGTAGACCTCGGTCTGACCGCCGCACTCGGGGCAGGTGAAGTGCTCGCCCGCGATGTAGCCGTGATCTTTGCACACGGAATAGGTCGGGGAGATCGTGTAATAGGGCAGCTTGTAGTTCTCGGCTATCTTGCGCACAAGAGAAGCTGTCGAGGTCCAGTCGGGCATCTTCTCGCCGAGGAAGGCGTGGAAGACAGTGCCGGAGGTGTATCTCGTCTGAAGATCGTCCTGAATGTCGAGCGCCTCAAAGATATCCTCCGAGAACGAAACAGGAAGATGCGAGCTGTTGGTGTAATAGGGAGTACCGCCATCCTTCGCTGCGGTGATGATATCCGGGAACTGAGCGACATCGTGCTTTGCGAAGCGATAAGTGGTGGACTCGGCGGGAGTTGCCTCGAGGTTGTAGAGATCGCCGTACTCCTCCTGATAGTCGGAAAGGCGCTCACGCATATGGTCGAGGACTTCCTTGGTGAACTGCTGGGTCTTCTCGTGGGTCATGTCCGCTCTGAGCCACTTGGCGTTGAGACCGACCTCATTCATGCCGATAAGGCCGATGGTCGAGAAGTGGTTCTCGAAAGTGCCGAGATAGCGTCTGGTGTAGGGATAGAGACCCTCGTTGAGAAGCTTCGTGATAACTGTACGCTTGACGCTGAGCGAACGGGCGGAGATATCCATAAGCTTGTCGAGTCTGCGGTAGAAGTCCGCCTCATCCTCTGCAAGATATGCGATTCTCGGCATATTTATCGTAACAACGCCTATAGAACCGGTGCTCTCGCCGCTGCCGAAGAAACCGCCGGACTTCTTGCGAAGCTCGCGCAGGTCGAGGCGCAGTCTGCAGCACATGGAGCGGATATCGCTCGGCTCCATATCGCTGTTGATGTAGTTTGAGAAATAAGGTGTGCCGTACTTTGCGGTCATCTCGAAGAGAAGTCTGTTGTTCTCGGTATCCGACCAGTCAAAGTCGCGGGTTATGGAATAAGTCGGGATGGGATACTGGAAGCCGCGTCCGTTGGCGTCGCCCTCGATCATAGTCTCGATGAACGCCTTGTTGACCATATCCATCTCTTTCTTGCAGTCCTTGTACTTGAAGGGCATCTCCTTGCCACCGACAATGGCGTTGAGCTCGGCAAGGTCGTTGGGAACGGTCCAGTCAAGGGTTATATTCGAGAACGGAGCCTGAGTGCCCCAACGGCTGGGGGTGTTGACGCCGAAGATGAACGACTCGATGCACTTCTTGACCTCGCGATAAGAGAGGTTGTCCGCCTTGACGAACGGAGCGAGATAGGTATCGAACGAGGAGAACGCCTGAGCGCCCGCCCACTCGTTCTGCATGATGCCGAGGAAGTTGACCATCTGATTGCAGAGGGTCGCAAGGTGGCTTGCGGGAGAAGAGGTTATCTTTCCGGGAACGCCGCCGAGACCTTCCTGAATGAGCTGCTTTAATGACCAGCCCGCGCAGTAACCGGTGAGCATGGAGAGGTCATGGAGGTGGATATCGCCGTTTCTGTGGGCGTTTGCTATCTCCTCGTCATAGACCTCGGAGAGCCAGTAGTTCGCGGTGATTGCGCCGGAGTTGCTGAGAATCAGTCCGCCGACGGAATATGTGACGGTCGAATTCTCTTTAACGCGCCAGTCGGAGACCTTGACGTAGCTGTCAACCAGCTCCTTGTAGTCGAGGATGGTCGACTTCATGTTTCTGACTTTTTCGCGCTGCTTTCTGTAGAGGATATAGGCCTTTGCGACATCGGCGTAGCCCGCCTGGCTGAGCACCGACTCGACGCTGTCCTGAATGTCCTCAACGGCGATAAGTCCGTCCTTGATCTTGCCCTCGAAGTCCGAAGTGACCTTGAGTGCGAGCAGGTCGATGACCGTCGGATGAGTTTCCTTGTTGAGCGCGTCGAAAGCCTTTGATATAGCCGAAGATATCTTCGCTATATCAAAATCGGCGACTGCGCCGTCTCTTTTGATAACCTTGTACATCATCATGCCTCCATTTTCTTTTCCAAATATATGTCAAAATTATATTACGCTTCATTTGCGCTGTCTGCCTACAATTATAGATGCAACTATGGCAAATGTCAACAGCAAAATACAAGATATTGTGTAGAATTTATTTTTCTACCCCAAGATGTTCTGAAATTCAGTGTCCGTTATATTCCCCTTATCTCGACATTCGGGACGTTTTTGCGGACTATATCCGCGAAAGAGCGCAGTGTTTCGCGGCTGTGCGAGCCGAGACCCTTCTGCAAAACGAACTCGGAATCGGTGAAGTTCTGGAGAAAATATTTCTCGTCGCCCTTGAGCCACTCGCCTATTTTCTCGAAGTCCTCCGCGCTGTGCAGCTCGCGCACAACGGTCGTGCGGAACTCAAAATCTGTCTTTCCGCCCATGAGCAGGCGCACGCTCTCATATATCGGCTCCATGTCGAACTTTTCGAGTCCGACCGTTTCGGCATATTTTTCGGGCGAATTTTTGATATCCATCGCCACATAGTCAACAAGCCCCGCATCTATAAGCGACTGCATCTTGTCGGGGAACGTGCCGTTGGTGTCGAGCTTGACCAAATAGCCCATGTCTTTTATGCGCTTTGCGAACTCGTCGACGTTTTTATTGACAAGCGGTTCGCCGCCTGTTATGCACACGCCGTCGAGCATACCCTGGCGTTTTTTAAGAAACGCAAAAAATTCTTCCTCCGGAATCTCATATTCGTCCCCGCCGGGGAGAATCAGCTCCGAATTCTGGCAGAACGGGCAGCGGAAGTTGCATCCGCCGAGGAACACAGTGCATCCCATCTTGCCGGGAAAATCGAGCAGTGTAAGTTTTTGCAGACCTCTGACGCGCATACCGATACCCCTTTTCAAGCCGTAAAAATCGAGACGGATAAAATCGGTCTTTCCGTCCCGGCAAAATCTATTATATACCACGAAAGCGCTCTTGTCACCAAAAACATCTTGAAAAATTGCACAAAGATTACCACAAAATAATGTGCATATTATCGCCGCGATACATATATGTTGCATTTTCCGCGAAAATTTGATACACTCATAGTATAATATAACCCCAATATATATGTATAACTGCGGAGGTGTCTTAATTGGCTGGAAAAAGACCTGTTGCGGCGATACTCTATGACTTCGACCGCACACTTTGCACAAAGGATATGCAGGAATATCAGTTCATTCCGAGCGTCGGCATGGAGCCCGCGGATTTCTGGGGGCTCGCCAACAGCTATGCCGAGGAAGAGCATATGGACAAAATCCTGTCATATATGTACATCATGATAAAAAAATCGCAGGAGTGCGGGATTCCGCTGACGCGCAAGAGCGTCATGGAGTGCGGGCGCGCGATAGAGCTGTATAAAGGTCTGCCCGGCTGGTTTGACCGCCTCAACCGCTTCGGCAGCGAGAACGGCGTGACCGTCGAGCACTATGTCCTCTCTTCGGGGCTTAAGGAGATAATCGAGGGATCCGAAATAGGCAAATGCTTCAAAGAAATTTTCGCCTGTGAGTTCCTTTACGGCGAAAACGGCGAGGCAGTCTGGCCCAAGACCGCCGTCAATTATACTTCAAAGACCCAGTTCGTCTACCGCATAAATAAAGGCGTGCTCGATGTGTCGAACGATAAAGATCTCAACCGCTCGACACCCGATAACAAGCGCCGCGTGCCGTTTTCCAATATGCTCTATATCGGCGACGGGCTCTCCGATGTCCCGTGCATGAAGATGGTCAAGGCATACGGCGGATATTCTATAGCCGTCCACAACAACGAACCGCGCCAGCTCGAGGGCGTGAGCGACCTGCTCTATCACAACCGAGTTGACTTCGCCTTCGCGGCGGACTACTCAGAAAACAGCGAGCTTGACATAACCGTCAAGGATATCATCCGCAGAATAGCCATAGACAGCACCCTGCGCGACGAGCACAGCAAGCAGAAGCGCCGCTCTAAATGCTGCTGCGCGGACATCTGACGGAGGATAATATGTCTGTATTTTTTACCGCCGCAGTGTGCGTATACAACACGGAAAAATATCTTCGCGAATGTCTGGATTCCGTCCTCAATCAGAGCTATAAAAATTTCGAACTGCTCATAATCGACGACGGCTCGACGGACTCAAGCGGCTGCATCTGCGACGAATACGCAGAAAAAGACAGCCGTGTGCGTGTCATTCACACGGAGAATCAGGGCGTATTGCTCGCGCGAAAGACTGCGTTTGAAAACGCGCGCGGGGACTATTTCATCGTCTTTGATTCGGACGACACCATCTCACCCGAGCTGTTTTCGAGATTGAGCGAAAAAATCGAGCAGTGCGCGCCGGATATGGTATTCTTTGACTATAATAAAATAAACGGCGAAAATATCACGCATGAAAAGACATTCGACGGCGAGCGCACTTTTAATAAAGACAGCAAAAAAGAGCTCTGGGAGCTGCTGCTGCGCTCGAAGTTCAACTCACTTTGCTGCAAGTGCATAAGGCGCGATAAATTCGACTATGATATAGACGCAGCTTATTACAAAGGCTACAGCCGCGGCGAGGACAGGCTCGTCTCGGCGCATATGCTGAGCCGGCTCAACACTTTTTGTTACCTGCCCGAGGCGTTTTACAACTACCGCACCTCGGCGTCCTCTCTGACGCAGACATATTCGTTCGAGAATCTCGTCATGTCCTCCCGCGCCACAGAGGAGATTCGCCAAATGATATCAGCCGACGGCTGCCTCGACGGCGAGTGCGAAGCGCTCATATGCTCTCTCGCGAGGATGATCTACCGCAATTTTCTCTATCCCAACGCCGTTTCTCTATCTAAAAAAGAGACCGTTGAGCTGATAAAAAAGAGCGAATCTCTCGGCATCTACAAGCTATGCACCGACCGCAGGGCGGACAAATATTCTTCAAAGCCGGAGAATCTCAAATTTTCGCTGCTGAGAAATAAAAAATACGCATTGTTAGTTGACGCAGTGAGGCTCAAGAGCAGGATATAAGTCGAAGAGAGTCGATTGCCTTGACAAAATTTCTGCCGGGCGTTATAATATTCTCCCGAAAACTGCCCGTGCGGAAAGGAAGTGAAAGCCATGGGCACAGAACAGAAAAAAATCGCCGTCCAAAACAAGAAGGCTTTTCACGACTATTTCGTGCTCGACAGATACGAAGCGGGAATCGAGCTTTGCGGCACGGAGGTCAAATCCATCCGCCAGGGCAAGCTCAATCTCAAGGACTCATGGTGCTCGATAGTTGACGGCGAATTGTTCGTCAACGGAATGCATATCAGCCCCTATGAGCACGGCAATATCTTCAACCGCGACCCGCTGAGGGTGCGCCGCCTGCTGATGCACAAGCGCGAGATAATGCGCCTGCTCGGTCAGACGAAGCAGGAGGGCTTGACCCTCGTGCCGCTGAGTGTATATTTTGTCAAAGGGCGCGCAAAGGTTGAGGTCGGGCTGTGCAAGGGTAAAAAGCTCTATGACAAGCGCGAAACGGCGGCGAAGAAAGACGCCGCGCGCAATATCGAGCGCAGCATGAAAAACTTCTGATTCAATCGGCAAAAGCCGTTTGATATATGGGGATGAAAGGATTTCGACGGGGAGGTTGAACTTCGGTAAGCGGGCAGCGGTGTGGGACCGCTATAAAACCCATACGTTTAAATAATAAACGACAACAAAACAGTTTTACAAGCTGCTTAAATAGCAGCCGTCTTTGCCGGGAGTACTGCGGCCCGGTACAAGGCGTCGATTAGCAGTGAACGTGCATGGGTGAGCGCTCCGTAACCCGTCATGAACAACGGAACTACCGAACCGGTGAGCCTGCCTGACGGCGCTCCGGCGAGGGAATCTTAAAAGACAGGCTACGCCCGTAGAAAGCTGTGGGGAGCCCTTTTCGGACGCGGTTTCGATTACCGCCATCTCCACCATGAAAAAAGCACGCTTCGGCGTGCTTTTTTCAACGAAATTCGTTCCTTTTAAACGAGTGAAATATGCCTGCGGCATATAAAGGAACGAATTTTATTTTACTTGATGTGCAGCATCAAATTTCACAATTTACGAAGTAAATTATTTCACCGCGAGCAGCGCGAGCGATTTCACTAAAGTTCAAAATTGCATGAGTTGAAACTGCTGTTATTGCAAATGATTTTTCCACCGTAACCGACAATCAAGCCGGGAAAGTTTTTATCACTCTCCCGGCTTGATTTTTTATTTTGCAGTCATATTCCGACTATCTCAACTTCGTTCCCGTGTTCCTTTATTATATCTATAAGGTCGGTTGTTTTCAGCCACACCGTTGCGGTGTTGTCGTTCGGGTGGACTCCGATGAGTCCGCCATTGATAAGTTCTTCGTCAAGAAAAAATTTCACTTTCTTCTCGCTGTCGTTGAGTATTCCGAGCGGTGTCACTGCGCCCGGTATCAGACCGAGCAGGTTCATCAGATCGTTTTCCGATGCAAAGCTCAGCGGGCGTGAGCCGTGCTCCTCCTTGAACTTTTTCAGGTCAACGCGTTTGTCGCCCTTGACAGTTATGAGATAATAATTGTGCTTCTTATCGTCTCTGACAAACAGGTTCTTCGCGTCCGCCTCCGGGTACGGCAGTTCAAAATGAGACATCTCCTCCATATTGAATACCGCGCCGTGCTCGGTCACTTCGTATTCTATTCCCCTGCTTGTCAGGAAATTATATACTTCCTGCTTGTTCATAAATTTCATCCTCTATTTAAAAAGGGCTGCCGCATCGGGCAGCCCTCTCGTTTTTATATCAGTCCGGCGTATAAGTGAAGGTGAAGCAATGCGAGCGGAGCGTCGCCGCGCCCATTATGTTGAGCCTGAATGCGTTGCCGCGCATCGTCTGATTGCCTATTCTCATGCTTGAAATATAGCCGCAGCTACTGCCGCGCGCGCTGTCATGCTCGAGTATCTTTATCCACTGCGAGGGGTCGCTCTGGAGCGTTATGCGCTTTGATGAATCAACCTTCGCGTTATACGCTTCGACCTTCTTGCGAAGCTCCTCGCTCGAAATGGTCAGCGTGCGCTTGACATCGCCCTCGGGGCTTGTCCTGCCGCCCGCGAGATAAGGATAGCTGTTCTGACTGCCGCCCCAGACATTCGCGCTCGAAGTTGTCTTCCCCGCCGCCGTTGAAAAATACGGAGTGAACGCGGGCGAGCCGTAATATGCAAGATATTCGCCGAGCGTCGCTTTTATCGCGTTTTCGATAGATGAGCTCGTGCCGGCGTAGCTCTCGCGGAACGCGTGGTTTGAGGTAGTCATCTTAAAATTCTGGCGCTTTGCGTAGGTATAAATCGCGACCATCTGCGACTTTATCGACTCAAGCGGCGCGGACGGACCGACCTCGGCATATGCAGTCTTGCCGAGATATTCGGCGAGCGAATAGCTCTTGCCGTTATATGTAACCTTGCTCGGCAAATTAGAATCCTTAACGAGGCTGATGCCGGGGTTGTTGTAATAATGGAGCAAAATCTGCTTGTATGTCCAGCCGCGGCGCGCATATTCGGACGCACCGTTCTGGCTCATGCCGACTCCGTGGCCGTAACCGTAGACGGTGAAAACAAAAGTACCCGTCTTTGAAGAGCTGTGCCTTGTCGTGGTCTCGGTCGGTTTCTGGGTGGGCTTAGTGGTCGGTTTTCCAGTCGTGTTCGGGCGAGTCGTGGGCTTTGTCGAGATAACCGTCGTCAGAACGGTTGAACCCTCGGCTATCGAGCCGGGCACTGTGCTATTAAATCGCTCGTCCGTTGTTTTTCCGGAGTCGGTGCTCTGCGCGGCGGTGATGTCAGAACTATATTCGTCGGTTGTATCGCCGTTGGGATCTTCGACATCGGCAAAGATAATATCATCCATAACGCCGATTATGTCGCCCGTCCCGCTCTCGGTCGTGTCGGGAGTGCGTGCGCCGATGAGCGACGCGCCCGACTGCGAGCCATAGCCTTTGACAAGAAATGTAACGGCAGTGCCGATAAGCACGGCGAGCAGAATGACCGACGCGACTATGAGCGCGGTCTTTTTGCCCGAGCGCACCGGAGCCGATTTATGGTGCGAATGATGTTCTCCGTCCGTGATTATTATTGACGCATCGTCGCTGACATCGTGCATGACAAAGCCGTTGCGCGCATAGTCGGCGAGCGCGGAATAGAGCCTGTGGACGCAGGCATAGATAAACTCCTGCGTGGTCTCGCCCTTGCGGCTGAAAACCTTGAACACGCGCGCCTTGTTCTCGTCCGCTATGCAGATGAGCATGAAATGCTTGCTGTCCTCATCGTCGTTGCGGAACACATTCGATATCGCCGCACCGATTGATGCGCCGCTCTTTGCTCTGGCGCGTCCCGCCATGGCGGCTATATATTCGCCGTGACTCTCGTCCTCCTGCCGCTCAATATCGACCGACTGTGCAAATATAACATCGCCGAAATCCGATTCATCGTCATAGGGCAGAACGGAAAACACGAACGGGCTGTTTTTGCTCGAAGCAACCGCGGCGGAAAGTCCGCGCTCCCTCAAAAGCTCGACAACTTCTTCGGGATCGCACTTTTCCTCGGTGCTCGGCTCATCGTCGGCACTGTTCGCATTCGGCTCGGGAGTATTTGCACTTTCGGCAGCTTTATCAGCAGGCACGAACACCGGTTTCAGTTCTTCGGCAACTTTGGCGCATCTGCCGTCGGAAAGGGGCAGAAAAACCAGCGTCTGGCTGCCGCTTTTCTCTATAAAGCCGCTGTATTTGCCGTCGTCGGTCACAAGTATCTGTGCGTCGGCAGGCATAAGGCACTGATCCTCATCCGCTTTTTCAAGCACTTCGGCTATTCTGTCGGAGGATGCGGTTTTTGTTCTGAGCGCGTCAAAAAGCAGCTTCTTTATCTCGATATAGTGCCGCTCGGCAGCCGCGAGAACCACAGTCTCCGAATCTCCGAACGCTCCGGCAAGGGCAGAAAACAGCTCGCGGCTGTCCGTGAACTGCTCAAAGCGGCACTCCCCGTAGGCTGCGGCAAAAACGGACTCATATTCCGCTATCGCCCTGCGCGGGAGAGGCTGGTTGACAAAAGCCAGGAGCGAGATCTTATTTTTCAAAATATCACCTCATTAGTTGGGATACCATCTGTTTGCGTTTTTATAGGGGTTCTGTTTCTTGTCTTTATCGTACCATGCCTGAGGATATCTCGGGTTGGGGTTGGTCTTGACGAGCGAGGTGTCTATCTCTTCGCTCTCGCCGTCGCGCACCATTCGCGCCACAACGACAAGGCGGGCGTTGTCGAACTCATACAGGCAGGTCGAAAGAGTGAGAATCTTGTCGGTCGGCTTGATGTCGACGCCAGTTGTGTAAAGCTTTCTCGAATCAAGCTCGGCTATATACTGCTTGAAGCTCGCCTCGCTTATATTCGTCCAGACATAGTTGAAGAAATATCCGTTGTCCTCGGCGGTGGTCGCATTTGTGATAAACACCGCGTAGACCTTCCACTTGTAGTCGTGATAGATGGTGTTGAACTCGATTATCGGATTGTTTATGAATCCGCGCGTGGTGCGGTAATCGAAGAGCTTGCTGAATATCTTGTCCGAGCTGCGGGTGCTGTGGCCGTAGATTATACTGTTGCGGTCAAGCGGCTCGATTGAATTCGCATGAGACAGGAACGGGTTTCCGAGATCCGTGTATCTGTGGGTGAAGCTGCGCTTGAGATAATACGAATCGTTGTCGGTCTGGAGGATCGGGAAGTCCATCTTGAGCTTGTCTATCTTCAGCCAGCCGACGAGGTCTGTGTTCTGCGCATACGCCTCGGCGTATTTTAACTGCATGCCCTCGGGGAACTTGACGTTCGGGTACTTTGCCTTTATCTCGTCCCAGGTCAGCTCCTCGCTGGGCTTGATATCTTTTATATCGTTGTCAACAATATTGGGCTGAACGAGATATGTGTTTATCAACATTCCTGCGCTGACGAACACCGTGATTATCGCCGCCATAAAGACTATCTTGCGGACTATCTCGGAGGCGCCGTCGCCCTTCATCGGGATGATGCCCTTTATAAATTTTTTGAAGCCCTTTTCGCTGCCGCTGTTCTTTTCATTTTCGCTGACCTCGCGCTCATATTCGCGCAGTGAGCCGCGGTCGCGCTCGCTGAGGTTGACGGCAAAGGTCGAATCTGTCGGCATATCGAAGTCGTCGAGCGCCTGCTCGGTCGGGTATTCCGGTTCAGTCACTTTCGGAATATCCTCACCGCTCAGATCGTCGGGCGGGATAAACTTATATAAATTGTCCTTTTTCGGCTCTGCGGGTTTCTCCGAATCGGGCTCGGTTATGGGTTCGGACTCGGGTTCAATTACGGACTCGGATACCGGCTCCGGCTCTTTTTCTTCGGTCACGGCACCGCTTTTCTGCCGTGACTCCGCCTCGGTTTCATCGTCACCGTAGTCAAGATATCTGCGCGCTAGATCTTCCATTTCGCTGCGCTGTGCCGCGGGTTCATCGTCCTCAACCGATGTGTAGTGCTCAAACATCTCCCTCATATCGGGCAGCGAATACTCGCCGTCTTTTCTGTTTTTGTCAGACATACTCTTTCCTCCGATACAGGTTTACTTTATTTTCTCTTCCAGCATCAGGCGTGCAAGGTTAAGCGCCCGCGACGCCGTGACATATCTGTTATATTCACGGTCATTTTCATGGCCGGTGACTATCTTTTCAACAACCGTGCGCTCGCCGTCCGTGACCGCCGCAAAGCTCAGTCCGCCGGGCAGAACACCGTCGCCTCCCGGTCCTGCAAGACCGGTTGTGGATATTGCTATATCCGCGCCGCTCACGCGCTTTGCGCCGAGTGCCATCTCACGCGCCGTCTGTTCGCTGACAGCGCCGTAGGTGTCAAGCGTCTTTAGCGAAATGCCGAGAAGCTTTGTTTTTATATCATTCGAATAGCTGACTATTCCGCACTCAAAAACCTCGGACGCGCCGGGGATATCAGTCAGCCTTTTTGGGATATATCCCGCCGTGCAGGATTCGGCAGTTGCTATCTTTTTGCCCTTTTCTTTGAGCAGAGCGACAACGCGCTCTTCAATGCTGTTCATGTCGGTGCCGTATACAACATCGCCGAGCCTGCGGCAGATTTTTTCAACTACAGGCGCGCACATTCTGTCCGCCTCGTCGGCGGTTTCCGCCTTCGCAGTTATTCTAAGCCGCACCTCGCCGCTTTTTGCATACGGTGCGACGGTCGGGTTCTCTGCGTCGAACATATACTCTATCTCTTCGGCGACCGAGCTCTCGCCCATGCCGATTATATTGACCGTGTGCGAGACTATCGCGCCGTCGGAATATTTTTTCAGGAATCCGCGCACGCTCTCATTGAACATCGGGACGAGCTCGCCGGGAGGGCCGGGCAGGATAATAACGCACTTGCCGTTCTTTTCGAGAGCCGCGCCGGGCGCCGTGCCGTGGTTATTCTCAAACACGGTGCCGCCGACTGGCAGCATCGCCTGCTTGAGGTTGTTCTCGGGCATATTGCCGCCCTTTGATTTGAAATATGAGCGTATGCGCTCCGCCGTGTCTTCGTCCTCCCTGAGTTCAAAACCCATGACCTCACAGCAGACCTCTTTTGTCAGATCGTCGTCCGTGGGGCCGAGTCCGCCGGAAGTGATAACAATATCACTGCGACCGAGAGCCGTTTTCAGCTCCTGCGCGAGGCGCTCGGGATTGTCCCCGACGGAGCTGCGGTGCATGACGGATATGCCCATCGCCGCAAGCTCTTTTGAGAGAAACTGCTCGTTGGTATTGAGGATATCGCCGAGCAAAAGCTCGGTTCCGACACAGAGAATTTCACACACTGCCATTGTTACTCACCTTTTGAAAAAGCTTTTATAACCGTAACTTTTGTGCCCTCGACCGCGCGCTTTATGGGCTCGTCCCATTCGGTGCCGCGCTCCGCCTTTTCAACTCCGGCTATTGTCGGATGGGTGCGCGGGTGCTTCGGGGTGAACACCGTGCAGCAGTCCTCATAGGGCTGGATGGATATATCAAATGTCTCAATCTTTCTCGATATCGCAATAACTTCGTCCTTGTCCATGCCGATGAGCGGACGGAATACGGGCATCGAGGTCACAGCGTCTGTGCAGGCTATTGCGGGCATGGTCTGGCTCGCGACCTGACCGACGCTCTCGCCTGTTATCAGCGCCTGGCAGCCCTCTTTTATCGCAATCTCCTGCGAGATGCGCATCATCATGCGGCGCATGATAAGCGTGAACACCTCTTCGGGGCAGTTATCTTTTATAAGCTCCTGAATCTCGGTAAACGGGACGACAAAGAGCATGATGCGTCCGCTGTATTTTGCGACCTGGCGCAGAAGCGA
>CAVAWW010000005.1:0-58156 GCA_963592475.1 bacterium | reverse complement strand
GCTCGAAGTCGGTTATGGTGTTGAGATAGAGCATACCCGCTTCGGTGTTGCACTCCTTGCGGTTGAGGCGGAAGATATGCGAATCCTGGCACTCGAGGGTCAGGTCGTCGATATGCTCCTCAAGGTCGGAGAGTTCCTTTGCCTCGTTGTCGCTGAGCGACTGATTGTCAAAAGCCGCCATCGAACGCTCAAGCAATGTAACGACACTGCCACAGAGCTGGTTGAGCTCCTCCCTCGCGGGGTCGGAGAACTTGAGTCCCTCGCCGATATTGTGCTGAGCCGCTTCGGCGAGGTTTATCGCATGGTCGCCGACGCGCTCGATATCGTTTATCGCGTGGAAGACGCGGGCGATATAATCCGAGTCGCTGTCGGTTATATCAAGAGCGTTGAGCTTGACGAGATACGAGGTTATATGATGGTTGAGGTAGTTTATGATCTCTTCGTTTTCCATGACCTTGTCGAGATCTTTGTCGCTGCGGTTTATGAGCGCGTGGGCGCTTGTCTCAAAGTTATCGCGCGCGAGCTTTGCCATGCGGGCGACCTCCTTACTGACCTGCATAACAGCGAAGGGAGGAGTATTGAGCAGACGGTCGTCGATAAACTTGCAGTGCATCTCGCTCTCGCTGTCGTCCTTGCCGGGAACGAGCAGGCAGGAGAGCTTGACGAGAACTTTCGCGAACGGGAACATAATAACGGTCGAGACAATATTAAAAACTATATGCGATATGGCTATCTGCGCCATCGGGTCGGGCGACAGTTTCTCTATCCACTCGACATAGGGAGTGAGCAGGGCTATAAGAATAAATATGCCGGTGCCGATAACATTGAAGAGCAGGTGGATAACTGCGGCACGCTTTGAATTTTTCTTCGCTCCGACGGTCGAGAAGAGCGCCGTGAGGCAGGTTCCGATATTCTGACCGAAGAGGACGAAAACGGAAAACTTGAGCGGCACGAGTCCCTGCATGGCGAGAGTCTGGAGCACGCCGACGGAAGCCGAGGAGCT
Source organism: bacterium (assembly GCA_963592475.1). Taxonomy (GTDB): domain Bacteria; phylum Bacillota; class Clostridia; order Oscillospirales; family Acutalibacteraceae; genus CAG-177. Next base: position 57,153 of record CAVAWW010000005.1, on the reverse strand, counting down.
CTGGAGTACGGCGGTCATGACTATACCGAGGATAATACCGAACAGCGGGCGCAGAGGCGACTCCGAGACGGTGACGATAAAGTTCATGAAGCCTGCGCTCTCTCTGAGCGGAGCCATGGAATCTGACATCATATCGATGCCGAGGAAGAGCAGGCCGAAGCCCGTGAATATTGCGCCGAGGTTCTTGACAACGGTCTTTTTCGACGCGAGCATGAGTATAACGCCGACGAGCACTGCTGCCGCCGCGACGCTCGAAAAGTTCAGCGCGATGAGCAGTGATGTGACGGTAGTACCGATATTCGCGCCCATTATGACGCCGACCGCCTGCGCGAGCGACATCATGCCAGCATTGACGAAGCCGACGACCATGACGGTCGTTGCGGTTGACGACTGGATTATCGCCGTGACGACAAAGCCGACGAGCACTGCGAGGAAGCGGTTTCCGGTAAGCACTTCGAGCATTCTCTTGAGCTTGGCGCCGGCTGCGTTTTCGAGTCCGTCGCCCATCGTCCTGATGCCGAATAGGAACAGACCGAGTCCGCCCGCCATCGACAGAATATTAGCTACGCTCATATTTCAGTCCCCTTATTTCAGTTTTCCTGTCCATTTTCATTTTCCTGTTTATGAGACTCAAAGAAAGCCAAAATCTCACATATATATCTTATCAGCTATTCCTGCAAATGTAAACCGCAAAAATAAATTAAAGCGACGGAACACGGGTTTATCATCCGTATTCTGCCGCTTTTTGATATCAATTTTTCGCTTTTCTGCGTTTTGTAAAAATTGTCAGCACGGTTAAAAGCGCCGGGAAAAATATGGCGCAGAGTATGCCTTTTTTGAGGTCGTCGCCGAATGCGCTCGCCATCATTCCGGCAAAAGTGGGGCCGGAAGAACAGCCGAGATCGCCGCCGAGCGCCAGAAGAGCGAACATCGCCGTTCCGCCGCCCTTTATCCCCGCGGACGCCTTGCTGAACGTTCCCGGCCACATGATGCCGACCGAGAAGCCGCACATCGCGACTCCGACAAGCCCGAGTACGGCGGAGGAGCTGAGCGCAATGAGCAGATAAGACGCCATGCACAGCGCGCCGCTGAAAATCATCATGCCGTCGAGGTCGATTTTGTCGCCGAATTTGCCGTATATCACGCGCGACACGCCCATGAGCACGGAGAAGAGCATGGGACCCGCGAGGTCGCCGACTGTCTTCGAGACGCCGAGACCCTTTTCCGCAAAGGTCGAAGCCCACTGGCTGACCGCCTGCTCGCTCGCACCGGAGCAGAGTATCAGCATCATGAATATCCAGAACATTCTGTTGCCGAGCAGCTGTTTAAAAGAGAGACCCGTCTCCCCTTCTTCGATAAGCGGAGCTATCGGGACGCGGATAAAGTTCAGGGCGTTGACTATCGGCACGACTGCCCAGATAAGGGCGAGATACTTCCAGTTAGCCGTTGTGAATATCGAGAAATAGAGCGTTGAAATGCCGACGACGGCGACGCTGCCCCAGCAATAGAACGAGTGGAGCAGGCTCATCATCTTCTCTTTGTTATCCGTCGGGCACGCCTCGACTATCGGGCTGACTATGACTTCGAGCAGTCCGCCGCCGACCGCGTAGAGCACGACGGAAATGAGCAGACCGACAAACGGCGAAGGCAGGATATCCGGCAGGACGGTCAATGAAACAAGTCCCGCCGCCGCGAACACATGAGCCGCAACAGCCGCCGCGCGGTAGCCTATCTTATCGATAAAGAACGCGGAGAGCAGGTCGATGCAAAGCTGGAGAATAAAATTGACAGTTATCAGCGCGGTTATCTTTGAAAGCTCGATGCCGTAACTCTTGTTAAAAGTCAAGAACAGCAGAGGCACAAAGTTGTTGACTATCGCCTGAACGACATAGCCCGCGAAGCAGGCATTGACGGTCGATTTATAGTTTTTCTTCATGAAGCCGCCTTCTTTCTGCGGCGCGGAATAATAAACTCGCGCACTAACATTATCACCGACAGAGTCAGCGGGAATATGACGGCACAGAGTATGCCTTTTTTGAGGTCATCGCCGAAGAAGCTCGCCATCATTCCGGCAAAGGTCGGACCCGCCGAGCAGCCGATATCACCGCCGAGGCAGAGAATAGCATACATCGCCGTTCCGCCGCCGTGGAGTGCGGAGGACATCTTGCCTATCGTGCCCGGCCAGAGTATACCCGCAGACAGTCCGCACACGGCGACGCCGACAAGACCGAGAATGGGCGAAGAGGTCAGCGAGATAAGGAAATAAGAAGCCGTGCAGACGCAGCCGCTAAGGAGCATCATTGAATCGAGATTTATTCTGTTGCCGAACTTGCCGTACATAAAGCGCGACACGCCCATAAGAATCGAGAAGAGCATGGGACCCGCCAGGTCGCCGACGGTCTTTGTGAGTCCGAGCGCCTTTTCAGCGAAAGTCGAAGCCCACTGGCTGACCGCCTGCTCGCTCGAACCGGCGCAGAGAATAAGCACCATGAATATCCAAAAAGCCTTTGTTTTGAGCATATCCTTTATCGAGAGCTTCTCCTCGTCCTCGCCGACGACGGGCGCTATGGGCACGCGGGTGAACATAACGGCGTTGACTATCGGGAGAACCGCCCATATCAGCGACATTATCTTCCAGTTTGCCGTCGAGAACAGGGCGAAGAACAGGGTGGATATGCCGACCGCCGCGACGCTGCCCCAGCAATAGAACGAATGGAGCAGGCAGAGCAGCTGATTTGAATTTGTTGACGGGCAGGAGTTAACTATCGGGTTTATCGTGATATCCAAAAGACCCGCTCCGACCGCGTAGCAGAACACGGAGATAAGCAGTCCAGCGAAAGCCGAGGGCAATATCTCCGGCAGAATCGTCATGAAAATAAGACCCGTCGCGCACATCGCATGGGCGAGCACGGTCGAGGCGCGGTAGCCGATGCGGTCAACGAACAGCACCGCCGTCAAATCGACAAATATCTGAATAAAGAAGTTCGCGGTGATCAAAACGGTTATCTTCGAAAGCTCGATGCCGTACTGCGCCTGAAAGGTCAAAAACAGCAGCGGCGCGAAATTGTTGACGACCGCCTGCACGACAAACGCCGTGAAGCTCGCCGCGACGGTATGTTTATATCCTATCTTTTTCATTTTCGTTCCCCCAACAGAGAATTGCATACAAAAGGCATTTTAGCACAAAGCGGAAGTTAAATCCATAGATTTTGAAAAAAGGGCAAGGTGCTCAAAAATTGCAGAAATGCGGCGGCGAGTTAGGTCATAAATGCAGACAAAAAGCGAGCCGCCGGACGGGAGTCCGGCGGTTTGCTTTAGAGCTGTTTACTTGTTTTCAGAACAATCCGTCAATGAATAGGCGGAATACCGTGATTGGGGAGAAACCACTGGAACGAAAGTATATAAAGGACTTTCTTGAGAATATTTCCTATCCACAGGACAATCGTATAGGGTATTCTGACTAACCATGCCGTGTGAATCGAGCCGATCGTTTCAGTCGCGCCGCAATCAGGACATACGCGGGTCTTTGTGCCGTTCTTGAACAGAGTTGCATCTTTGTTGAGTTCCCACTCTCCCCAGTGATGCTCTTCTGTTTCGGTTATTCCGCAGCCGGAGCAGGTTCTTGTATGGGTTTCGCCGTTTCCGTCATCGATCCACTCGCTCCATGCATGTCCGAGTGCATCAATATTGCCGTCAACATAAGTGTATCCGCATATCTTGCAGACATGAGTAGTATATCCAGCCTCAGTGCAGGTAGCTTCTTTGACCGTAACATCGAAATCGCAGTTTGCGCTCTCAAAATTATGGCATCTTGAGCAGGTGTGCGAATGAGTACCGTTATTGTTCTTATACCAATCATTATAGTCATGTCCGAGCGCCGAGATAACATATGTGTCATACTTCGCACCGCAATCGGCGCAGAAGATACCGCCTATTCCGTCGGTAGTGCAGGTGGCTTCGGTAACGGTCTCTCTGTAGCCCTCTCTATGCGTATGCATCTTGAACGACTTTGTCTCAAGCACCTCGTCGCAGCGGGTGCAGTAACGGCTCATCTGACCGTCATGGTTTGCGGTAGGCTCAAAATCGATCTTCCAGACTCCTTCGTCATGACCGAGCGCGTTAACAGTACGTTTATCAATGGCTTTACCGCAGCGGGTGCAGAAGAGAACCTCCTGTCCGTCTTCACGGCACGTGGGCTTTGTGACAACTACCCAAGTTCCGTCATCGTGACCGAGAGCGTCTATCGGGCGGCTGTCGATAATCTTGCCGCAGCGAGTGCAATAGCAAGTTTCCTCGCCCTTGCTTTCGCAGCCGGGCTGTGAAGTAATAACCCATTTGCCGTCATCATGGCCGAGAGCCTCAACCGCGCGAGTCTCTATAAGCTCGCTGCAGTCCGGGCAATATGCCGACTGCTCTCCGCTCGCGGTGCAGGTAGGAGCGACTGTCGTTACCCAAATCGCCTCTTCGTGGTTATGACCCTTCGCGGGGATAACATCGTAATAGGTAAACTCGCATCTCTTGCAGACATACTTCATCTGACCCTTGCCCTTACAGGTAGCCTCAGTTACGACCTCGCTTGCATAGTCGTGTCCGAGAGGAGCTATCTGACGGCTGTTAAGTTCCGCATTGCAGCGGGTGCAGTAAATTTTTTCGGTGCCCTCGCCGAGGCAGGTGGGCTCAACCGTAGTGACCCATGCTCCGTCGCTGTGACCGAGAGCAGGCACATAGCTGTCGGTATAGCTGTCGCCGCATGAGCAGGTATGTGTAGTGTAACCCTGAGATGTGCAGGTGGGTGCGGTAACAGCGGAAGTATAGGAGTGGCTGTGGGAAGGTATGGAACCGCCACTCAAGGTGTTATATGCATAGTGAGCGATATATCCGTGACCAGCCGCTTCTTTGTCTATCGGCATTGTCAAAACAAGTTTATTGGCAAGCTGAGCTTTTGAAATCGATCTTCTCCAATGAACTACACTATCATTACTACCATTACAGTCCGCATAGTAAATTGTATCTCCAGAAATCTCAGTTATAAAAATGGTATGACGAGTTCCACTGTTTGCTCCCACTCTGTATCGAACAACATCTCCAACTCTAAGTTGTGAAATCTTGGAATCAGAATCAGTAGCAACAGTCAAAGACCACCCTGCACCATTTCCGTTGGCAAAATCAACGCCCCAAACATATTGACTAAGCCATCTCCCAAACCCATGGCAATCAGATCCCATTGGCCACGATGATTTTTTTGTACCTTCTGGATATAAATTTTGAGCTGCTCTGAGTTTTTCTGAAAATTGAGTGTCAGTAAGGTTTTCTGCACTTGCACTCATCGGCATAACTCCGACCATCATTGTCAAAGCCAAAACAAGCGCCAAAAGCCCGCTGAAAATTTTACTGCTTTTACTTTTCATTCTCATTGTTTTGTGGTAAAATACCACTGTCTCCTTGTCATATTTACGCTCACTTCAAGGGACATAAGTTCGCGGAGAGCCGAACGAGCGTATAGACGCAAGCTCTTCGACGAACGACCGGGGAACAGTGCCTGCCCGCACTGTTCTCCTTTTTTGTAAAGCACGGGTTCACCGAATCCGACTTTACAAATCAAACTGCTGCATAAATCACCCTCTATTCAATTATTCTATATATCACGAACAGCGCAGCTGTCCGATATATGCCGATTATTTTTCTCATACCGCCGTCGGCATCGGTGCGTCGAGTCGCCGCACACTGCGAGTTGCGCATCCATAAAATATAATAACAATTTATGTCATAAATTCAATATACTTTGTACAACTGGTAAATTTCGAGGATAAATAACCGTCTTATTTTATTTGCTGGAACATTTTTGAGCTTTTAAAGAGTTTTTTGCATATTGGGTAGCTGATATATTTATACTCTATATATCGACAATTGTCAATATATTGAGCATAAATTAAAATGGCGTTGAGGTGATTTCTTGATTACTTACGAGCCGTTTTACAGGACTATGAAAGACAGAGGTATGACGACATACAAGCTGATAAGGGACTTCAACATCAGCCGCAGTCTCATCGACCGCCTCAAGCACAACAAGCCGATAAGCACCGTGACGCTCAACGATCTGTGCAATATTCTTGGCTGCGATGTCGACGGCATCATACACCATGAGCCGGACGAGACGGATAAAAAGGAATAAGCTCCGAACGCCGTTTGGCGCGGAGCTTATTTTTTTGATATATGCGTTTTTATAGCAAAAGTAAAAAGCCTTGAAACAATCAAGTTTCAAGGCTTTTTATGGAGCTGCTAACCAGATTCGAACTGGTGACCTCATCCTTACCAAGGATGTGCTCTGCCACCTGAGCCATAGCAGCGAATGGCGACCCGGAACGGTCTCGAACCGTCGACCTCTAGCGTGACAGGCTAGCGCTCTAACCAACTGAGCTACCGGGCCAATTTGTCGGCTCTCACCGAACGCACATTATAATAACATAAGATTCCGGGTTTTGCAATACCTAATTTTAATTTTTTTGCGCCGAGGACGGTTTTTTTGACGAAGTTTGTCTGATATTCTGATTTTTTGCCAAAATATACCGCGTTTTATGCCTTATTCCCGCTCCCGTTTGCGAATCTGCCGTAGCGGCGCATCGGTACAGCGCACACGGCGATGCCGATCGCGCCGAGGATTATCCAAAAAATAACCGTTGCAGTCCAGCCGAATTTTTCGGACACCGCGCCGAAGCCGTAGGTCGATATCGCGCTGCCGATATATGTGCAGGAATTGAATATTCCGCCGACTGTCGAGGCGCAGCCGTATTTCGCGAAGCGCACGGGGATGAGCGTGATGACCAGATGATTTATCGCGGTGATGAGCGTTGTAAATAGCGCGAAGAATATGACGCACAGGGCGATGTGATAGTGACCTACGAAGAGTATTCCCGTCAGCGGAATGAGCGTCAGAGCGAAGCAGAACGCCGCCGCGGCGGTCTCGTTGAGCTTGAACGGCCCTTCATAGAGCTTCGTCGAGAACCACGCGCCGCTGAGGTTGATTATCGGCAGGACAGCCGACAGCAGGACGGAGAACGACGCCGAGACATTATATTTTTCTTTAATAAGAGTCGGCACCCACGATGTAACGCCGTCCTTGAGCATGCCCTGGACGAGTATGCCGACGCAGATAACCGCCGCACCGGAGACTATGAACAGCTTGCCGAGGGAGACTTTTGCTCCCGAATTTTCCTGAACGGGGAGGGTCTTTTTCTCCCCTCTTCCGAGTATTTTCGAAGTCTTTCCGACCGCTAAGCACCAGAAGACAAATATGCAGGCTATTATTCCGGCGGGTATAAAAAACGCGAAATGCCACGACGCAAATTTTATTGCGCCGGCGGATATGACATAAGACAGCAGGCTGCCGACCGGGAACGACGCCGCGATATAAAGGCACGCGCGTCTGCGCTGTTCTTCGGGCAGGACGTTGGATATTATATAAAGTATAGGAGTCCAGAGCATCGACTGGACTATTCCGTTGAGTCCCCACACGACGCTCATAACTATGTAGCTCTTCGCGCACAGCGGCATGAGAACATTCGCGCACACCGTGCCGACCAATCCCGTGCCGACCATTTTATAGGGCGAGACGCGGTCGCCGAGGATTCCGCTGAATATCTGACCCGCTCCGTAGCAGAAGAAATAGACCGTGCCGATAAGTCCGGCGTGGGACTTTGAAAACACGCCGTCCGCGACTATCGCAGTGAGCGCGGCGGTATAGTTTATTCTGCCGAGATACGATGCGCAATAAGCCGCCCAGCAGGCGATAAAAATCAACGTGCCCGCCGAAAGTATTTTTTCTTTGTTCCTGGGCTGTTCCATGACTCTCTCCAAAACCGTGATGAAGCAATTATAACACTCGGTTATTTTTTGTCAACGGTCTTTTTGCCGCAACTTGTTGAGTTTGGAAATATTATGTGATATACTTTATAATATATGAGGCAACATATTTCAACGGCTTACAGGAGAGGCAAATGAAATCCATCAAAGAAATTTACAGAATCGGACGCGGCCCGTCAAGCTCGCACACCATGGGGCCCGAGTCCGCCGCCAAGATGTTTATAAACGAGTTCCCGTCGGCGGACAGGTATGAAGCGGTTCTCTACGGCTCGCTCGCTAAAACCGGAGAGGGTCACGGCACGGACAGAGTTCTGCGCGAGACCTTCGCGCCCCGCGTGCTCGACATAAAATTCGACATGAAGACGACCGATATCCCCCACCCCAACACGCTCGACTTCACGGCGTTTGACAAAGACGGAAACATTATCGGCAAGCGCAGAGTTTGCAGCGTCGGCGGCGGTGCGATAGAAATTGAGGGCAGAAAGGACGCAGAGCCGCCCGAAGTCTACCCATTCAAGAATTTCGCGGAGATAAAAGAATACTGCAGGAAAGAAAATATCCGAATTCCCGACCTGGTTGAAAGATTCGAGGGCGAAGGAATCTGGCATTATCTCGACCGCGTGTGGATCGTCATGAACAGCTGCATCAAGCGCGGACTTGCCGCCGAGGGTGAGCTGCCCGGCGGACTCGGCATAATGAGAAAGGCTCATATGCTCAACAACCGCCGCCACATGGACGAAAGCCCGGAGACGCGCGAGAACAGGCTCGTTTGCGCCTACGCCTACGCAGTCAGCGAAGAGAACGCCTCCTGCGGCGAGATAGTAACAGCACCGACCTGCGGCGCGTGCGGAGTTCTGCCCGCGGTTCTGAGATACACTGCGGACAGGCGCGGATTCTCCGAAAATGAGATTCGCAGAGCAATTGCGACCGCCGGAATCATCGGCAACGTTATAAAGACAAACGCCTCGATAAGCGGCGCGGAGTGCGGATGTCAGGCGGAGATAGGCTCGGCGTGTTCAATGGCGTCGGCGGCGCTCGCGGAGCTCTACGGCATGGACACGGATCAGATAGAATACGCCGCAGAAGTCGCAATGGAACACCATCTCGGACTCACCTGCGACCCGGTCATGGGACTCGTTCAGGTGCCCTGCATCGAGCGCAACGCAGTCGCCGCGATGAGGGCGATAAACGCAGTGAGCCTTGCAAACTTTTTGACATACACAAGAAAGATATCGTTCGATCTGATAGTCGAGACGATGTATCAGACGGGCAAGGATCTTTCAAAAATATACCGCGAGACGAGCGAAGGCGGACTCGCCAAGCTCTATAAACCCGCGCAGAAAAACGAATCCACGGAGGAAATAAAATGAGCAAGCAGTTAAGACAGCCCGCAGCGGGCGACACCGTTGCAACGATAAAGACAAACAAGGGCGACATAAAAGTCGTCCTCTTCCCCGACGCCGCGCCCAAGGCGGTCGAAAATTTCACGACCCATGCGGACAACGGCTACTATGACGGGGTCATCTTCCACCGCGTTATCCCGGATTTCATGATCCAGGGCGGCGACCCGCTCGGCAAGGGTATCGGCGGCGAGAGCATCTGGGGCAGACCGTTCAAGGACGAGTTCAGCCGCGACTACCACAACCTCAGAGGCGCGCTGTGCATGGCGAACGCAGGTCCGAACACGAACGGCAGTCAGTTCTTTATCGTTCAGGCTCCATCGGTCGACGAGCGTTTTATTCCGCAGATGGAACGCCTGCCCGATATGTTCACGGACGAGTCTATTGAAGACTACAAGGCAGTCGGCGGAACTCCGTGGCTTGATTTCAGACACACCGTGTTCGGTCAGGTGTTCGAGGGCATGGATGTTGTCGACGCGATAGCCTCGGTTGACCGCGATTCCTCGGACAAGCCGCTCGAGGATGTCGTTATAAATTCCGTCGAAACGCAGACGCTTTGATTTTTGCTCTTTACTTTCAAATTTTAGTGTGCTAAAATATATACATGTACGCGGAGTCAAACCCAATATGACCGCGAAAAGGAGTAACTTTGATGAACGGCAAGCTGAAAGACAGCAACGTTGATTTTCTGTTCAAAGCAGTTCTCGCCCTCGAGAACATCGACGAGTGCTATGATTTTTTTGAGGATCTCTGCACCGTGACCGAGCTCAAGGCTCTTTCGCAGCGCATAGTTGTTGCGAAGATGCTCAGCGACAAGCAGGTTTACAGCGAGATAGTCAGCAAGACCGGCGCAAGCACCGCCACGATAAGCCGCGTCAACCGCTCGCTCAACTACGGCTGCGACGGATACGAGAAGATATTCGAGCGCATCGACGCCGCAGAGGCCGAGAAGAAAGACTGATAATGAGTGAATATTCATTCTTTGCCCGTTTTTATGACGAGCTGACGCAAAATGTTGATTACGAGAGAAGAGCAGAGCATTTTTCTGCTCTTCTGCTTTCATATGGGATAAAAGGCGGAACGGTTCTCGACCTCGCCTGCGGCACAGGCACTTTAACTTCGCTGATATCCGCGCGCGGATATGACATGATCGGCGTTGACTCGAGCCCCGATATGCTTTCTCAGGCGCAGAACAGGGCTTTTGAAGAGGGGCAGAATATTCTGTTTCTCTGCCAGCAGATGCAGACTCTCGACCTTTTCGGAAAAATCGACGCCGCGCTCTGCACGCTCGACAGTATCAATCATCTGACCGAGCCCGAGGATGTCAGAGAGACATTCCGCCGACTCGGCACATTCATCCGCCCGGGCGGGATGTTCATATTCGATGTGAACACGATTTACAAGCACCGCGAGATTCTCGCGGACAACTCGTTCGTCTACGAATGCCCGGATGTTTTCTGCGTCTGGCAGAACAGCCTCGACGAGGAGACGGACATTGTAGACATCATGCTCGACTTTTTCGAGGAGAACGAGGACGGGACATATGAGCGCACGAGCGAAGATTTCAGCGAGCGCGCATATAGTCTCGACGAGCTTTCAAAATGGCTCGGCGATGCGGGATTTGACATTGAAAACATATATGACGGCATGACAAATGAACCCGTCAGAGAAGATTCCGAGCGCGCGGTGATTGCTGCGAGGCGCAGGAAATAACAGGAGGACAAAAATATGGGCAAGCTTATACGCTGCATTTCCGAGGACGGCACTTTAACCGTTATGGCTGCCGACACAACGGATATAGTAAACAGGGCGCAGGAAATTCACGGCACATCCGCCGTTATTTCGGCGGCTCTCGGCAGGCTGCTGACAGCGGCGAGCCTCATGGGCAGCGCACTCAAAGGAGCGGACGATTCCGTCACGCTCAGGATAAACGGAAACGGCCCTGCGGGCACCGTGCTCGCGGCATCGGACAGCCACGGCAATGTAAGAGGATACGCTGTAAACTCCGTTGTTGAGCTGCCGCTCAACGACAAGGGCAAATTGGATGTTTCCGGCGCAGTCGGCAAGGACGGCTTTCTGACTGTTATCAAAGACCTCGGACTCAAGGAGCCCTATGTTGGTCAGGTACCGATAGTCAGCGGCGAAATCGCCGAGGACATCACGAATTATTTTGCAACGAGCGAGCAGATACCGACCGTCTGCGCGCTGGGCGTGCTCGTCAACCCCGATCTCACGATAAGGAAAGCGGGCGGATTCATAATCCAGCTGCTCCCGACCGTCGACGACACAATTATAGACAAGGTCGAGAAGTGCATCAGCGACATTGAGCCTGTGACGACAATGCTTGACAAGGGTCTCTCCCCCGAGACCATCTGCCGCACCGTGCTCCCTGCTTTCAAGCTCGACGTGCTCGACACCTCGGAGCCGGAATACAGATGCAACTGCTCGCGCGAGCGCGTCTCCCGCGCGCTGATAAGCATGGGCAGAGATGAACTTGAAAAGCTCAAGGAGGACGAAAAGACTGAGGTCTGCTGCCAGTTCTGCGACAAGAAATATGTGTTCACGCCCGCAGACATCGACAGGCTGCTTGAAGAGAGCAAGGGAAAAAGAGGATAAATAAAATGATAATCCCCCTTCGCAGAAAAAACTGCGAGGGGGTTAAAATTAGCGCCTTTAGGCAGTTGAGCACGAAGTGCGAAACAAATAACCACCCGCTATGCGGGTGAGCGACAAAGGTTATACCAAAAAATTCTCCAAACAGGTACAACAAGGATGTTCAAGCCTATTGTAGAAGAAAGGAGAATTTTTATGGCAAATCAATATAACAGTTTTTATAGTTGTTTCAGTCCATTGTGGTCAATCCTTGCAGCGAACTACAGAGTGACTATTTCATGTTAAGTATTGAAAACCAAAAAATATAAAAATCTTCATCTGTACAGCAATACTTATTTAAAACTTTAGCCAATCAAAGTTCTAAGACAAACCAGAAGACCCACCTGCGTCATAATAAAAATCCACCATACTGCGGCTAACTTCAATACATAATGAAAAGTCCTCGGTTTTCTGCCAACTCTTATTTTTGCAATATCATCGCAATATCGTTGAGAAAATCTGTATATATCATAGCGAAGAAAGGTTAAAACATCCTCGGAATGCGGCCACCAATCCAAATCAAACGACAAATATTTATGCTTTTTACAGCATCTGTAATCTATATTTTCAACCAGAGATTTTTTGCCGTAAGTCCAAGGCTCCCTGGTAGCATATGTTTTTTGACCCTCTTCGCAGATAACATAATAGACTACATTATCCTGCGGTTTACAGCGTGCAAAGCAAAACAGAATACCTAAACGAACCTTATACAATGCCCAGCCGTCCGCTTCCATTTTCGAGAGCATATTTTCAAACGCTGCAATGCTCCAAAGAATCCACGGGCGAAATATCAGCTTTCTCTCTTTCTGCGTGTTATCTTTTTTCATTTTTATTCCTTTCTCAGTCAGTCCTTGATGCTATTATAACATAAAGCTCCGCAAGCGGCAAGGCTTGCGGAGGGTTTTATGATTATTTTAATACGGATAAGGCATGAGGTCCTTTAAAGTCACGGCGGTATCGGAATCAACAAGAATTTCTATATTCTCCGGGCTGCCGAGCTGCATCATAAACTCACGGCAAGCCCCGCACGGGGGCAAAATCTCTCCCATTTTTGTTACCGCAACGACCTTTTTCGCGGCATACTCCCCGTTGGTTATCATCGTTGACAGCGCGTTTCGCTCCGCGCACATACCCAGCGAGCAATCGGTGTCGATACACACGCCCGTATACACATTCCCTTTATCGGTCAGCACGGCGGCACCCACCCCGCCGGAGCACATCTGCTCCGATATCACTTTCGGCACGGCAACGGCAAGCGCAGCGGCATATAATTTTTCCCATTCCGTTGTCATAGAATCACCCTTTCGTTTTACTGCGAGTTTTGCTTTGCGGTGTTGATGGAGGAGATGAGGAGCTTTCTTATGGTGCCGCATTGAGCATACAGTGCCTTCGCCGACTCAGGTTCGATAACACCAGATTTCACAAACAATTCGAGCCAATATTCGGTCTCGTAGCACTCTTTGAGCGAAATCTGAAGTTTGGCAACAAAATCAGACCTGCTCTGCGCATAATTCGCTTCGTGGATATTCGCACCAATCGATGTTGCGGAACGCTCAAGCTGATTCACTAACGAACGATGACCTTTTACCGTACCACACGCTTTTATGATATTCACCGAAAAGTCCATAGCCAGATTCCGAAGCTTTGATTCTGCCATACGGATATCACCTCTCAGTTCAGAATACTACAAAAATTCTAAATTATCAAGTGAAATATCGCATTGCGCTCTTTTAAGTGAAATATCTCGCTGCGCTCGATGTGAAATAATTTGTGCGAGCGCAAATTGTGAAATATTGCTCCTGCGTCGCAATGTGAAATAAAATTTGCCCTCGTTTGCGCAGCAAACATTTCACATCTGCGAAGCAGATATTTCACAGCGCAGCTATTTCACTTGCCCGCAAGGGCAAATTTCGTTGAAAAAAAGAGCATTGCTTTCGCAATGCTCTTTTTTTTGGAGGCGCCACCCAGATTTGAACTGGGGCATCGAGGTTTTGCAGACCTCTGCCTTACCACTTGGCTATGGCGCCGTATTGAATTGTACGCTCTCTCTGTCAAAAAAATGCCAATTAAATTTAATTGGCATTAAGAGAATGGAGCGGATGACGAGGCTCGAACTCGCTACCTCCACCTTGGCAAGGTGGCGCTCTACCGGATGAGCTACATCCGCACAGTTGGTGCCTCCGGCCGGAATCGAACCAGCGACACGCGGATTTTCAGTCCGCTGCTCTACCAACTGAGCTACAGAGGCAAATATATGAAAACCGGCATAGCCGGATTTCGGCGAAATAATGGCGACCCGGAACGGTCTCGAACCGTCGACCTCTAGCGTGACAGGCTAGCGCTCTAACCAACTGAGCTACCGGGCCATTTTGGTGGGAACAACAGGGCTCGAACCTGTGACCCCTTGCTTGTAAGGCAAGTGCTCTCCCAGCTGAGCTATGCTCCCTGATCGATCGGTTTTTCGTCCGACGACGCAGATTAATATACTATAAATTCGCCGTTCTGTCAAGCCTTATTTGCAATTTTTTTCAGTTTTTCTTAAAAAAGTCTCCGCCGCGCCCGGCAACGGAGACTCTATTCAAATTTTGCGCTTATTTTGCATATATCGTTTGCTAATCGAATACACAAAGTAGCTTTTCAAATCTTGCTATATGAAGTGCCTCAAAATGGCGGCAACCGCATATTTATTTCCGCCTATTTCTTTTATTACATATATTGACATATATCAACATATATGTTATTCTTAAATCAACAATTAAGGAAATGGGGCTATATAATGTTCTGCTCAAAATGTGGAAAAGAAATTCATGACGAAGCTGTTGTTTGCCCATTTTGCGGATGTGCGACACAGAATTTTAACGCAAAAAAGTCTGAAGACAATCAGCAAAAAAATCAACCCATAATCATCAACAACAGTAGCTCCGCATCTTCAAGTGCTTCTGCCTCTGCCGCCGTTACCGGAAAAGTTCGCAGACATTATTCTGTTGCTTTTGACATTTTCATGATACTGATAACCGGTGGCTTATGGATCATTTGGATGATACTTAGACCAAAATACTATTAAGCTTACAGCAAAAGTTCAAGGCGTCTGCGCTCAAAATGTGCAGACGCCTTATTTTATTTTGCATATATCGCGCCGATTATCTTGTTCATGGTCTTCCACGACATGAGGCGGGTGAGGAAGGTCAGGAACGAATAGCTCGCGCCGATGGTGTATATCGGACTCACCTTTTTCTTCATGGCGACATTGGCGATAAATTTTCCTGCGACTGCGGGATCCATGCCGGTCTGCTCGTCATGCTCCATGCGGGAGACAGAGCGCCCGATGCGTCCGCCGTAGACATCGTCGCCGTCGACTGTCTTTTCGCGTGCCTTTGTAAAGCCCGTTTTTATATCGCCCGGCTGAACCGCGCAGACGGTGACACCGTAGGGGCGAAGCTCGTTTGCGAGAGCCATGGTATATGAATTTGTCGCCGCTTTCGCCGCGGAATAATAGGTCTGGAACGGAATCGGAATCTGCCCGGCGACGGAGCTGATATTGACTATTCTCCCCTGCCCCGCTTCGCGCATAACAGGAACGACGGCGCGGTTCATATTCACCATGCCGAAAAAGTTCGTGTCAAAAAGGCGCTTGGCATCCTCGGTCTTTGTGAACTCAACTGCGCCCGAAATGCCGAAGCCCGCGTTGTTGACGAGCACATCTATCTTGCCCTCGCGAGCGACTATCTCATCGACCGCTTTTTTCACTGCCGCTTCGTCCGTCACATCGGCGACGAGGTGGTTGAGTCCCTCGACACCCTGAGCGCGGCGGCTGAGTTCATAAACTGTATAGCCCGCACTTTTGAGCGCGAGCGCGGTCTGCATGCCTATGCCTGACGTTCCCCCGGTCAGGACTGCTATCTTCTTATCCATAAAATGCACCTCCGAACTGAATAACAGGTAGATTATACCACAACCGTATTGCATATTCAATGCGGGCGGAGAATGCAAAAATTTCTTTTTTCTGTTGACAAAGGCGAAAATACATGATAGCATATATGCATAGATACTCAATGCATTGAGTAAAATTGTATACGAGGTGATAGTATGAAAATAAGCAAGGAACTCGCAAAGGGCAGCACGGGGCTGTTGGTGCTCAGCGTCATATCAAAGACCGATATGTACGGC
Organism: bacterium; assembly: GCA_963592475.1. Taxonomy (GTDB): domain Bacteria; phylum Bacillota; class Clostridia; order Oscillospirales; family Acutalibacteraceae; genus CAG-177. The sequence continues at coordinate 41,074 of CAVAWW010000005.1, read as the reverse complement.
TACCAGATAATCAAGACGCTCGAAGTGATGAGCGAAAACGTGTTCAGCCTCAACGAGGGCACGCTCTACCCCATTCTGCACTCGCTCGAAAAAGAGGGTTCGCTCGAATCTTATTGGTGCGAAGCGGAGGGCAGAAGGCGCAAATATTATAAAATAACCGAATCGGGGCTCGCCGAGCTCGCGGACAAAAAACGCGAGTGGCAGAGCTTCTCAGGCGCCGTTTCAAAGGTACTGGGAGGTGCGAAGCTTGCAGCAGAGGTTTGACGGATTTCTCGACTATGTCTGCGGCAATATAATCTCGAAGCGCGAGCGCGAAAACGCCAGGAACGAGCTATATGACCATTTAATGTGCACCTACGAATGCAACCTCGCGCGCGGCATGGACGAGGAGCACGCGGCAATTGAAGCGGAGAACTCCATGGGCGACAGAAATGCTGTTCGCGCGCAGCTCGAACAGGTTCACGCGAGTTTCCCGGAACTCGACTTCAAAAAAGCCCTGACGCTCGTTACTGTCGGCTTCGTTTTCATGAGCTTTATGTTCGAAGTCTCCTACCCGCTTTTGAAAGAAGTCATTCAGCTTTTCGGCATGGCGCTGGTCTTTGCCGGGACATTCTGCCTGCGCAAAGCGAGCAAGAGGCTCGGTCAATCTTTTGCCGTGTTCTCGGCGCAGTTTGCACTTTTTGCCGCAAATATCATTTTATACCCGCTCAGCGAGAAATACAGTTGGCTCCCAACCGTTCTGCTCGTGGGCTCATATATATGCTCAGCCGTGTTCTGGGCACTGTTCGCGTTGGGGCTAAAAGACCTCACAAACGGGCGCGAAACGGCAAAGCATCCGCCGTATTCGGCATGCATATGCCTCAACGCGGCGTTAAATATCACCAACACTATACTCGTCCTGCTCGCATTCTCGAGCGGCACTTACAGCGCGGACAAAAATATCAAAATAGAGGGCTTCCCCGCGTTGATATTTATTATAGTCGCAGCCGCCGCGATCGTTGTCACGCTTATCACGCTCGTCCGCGCGAACAAACTGCTTTTTGAAAGCGGACACGAATACACCGTTGAATCGTCGAGTGGCAAGAAAGCAGCACTTGTGATATGCTCGCTTGCACTCGTATTCGTTCTCAGCTGTGCTGTCGATTTTGCTCTCGCCGAGCGCAAGGCGGAAACGCAGCCGTATAACACACACGACATATCTATGAGCGACAGCGAGCGCGAGAGAATCTGCGCAATACTTTCGAGCTACGGGATATCGGACGACAACATCGCCCTGCTCCCGGACAGCGAACTGCAAAAATACAGCAACGCAGTCAGCGCAGACAAGCTCGACGACACGATGAAAGACCTTATCGCAAATTGGAATGCCCGCCCGGAGTTCAGCTTCAAAAGCAGAGATATCGAATATAATTTCGAGCGGCACGAATACTGCATAATCATCGATTCAGGCGAGCCGCACAACTATATCCGCACGCTGTGTTTCCTTGAATTGCAGGATTCAGAGCAGACGAGAAACGACCGAAAATATGTTGACGGCATGATTTTCAACTACACCGACGCAACCGCCTCGAATTATCTTATGCCGCTCAATATGGGCGGAGAATACAACGGTGATCTTTTCATGATACTGACCGAAGAGAACGGCGGTCTTGTAGAAAATAAGCCGCTCAACATACAACCGGACAGCAACGCATCGATAAACAGAATAAATCGCGTTGAATTTCAACTCAAAGATGGCATGAAGATAATCTACGCCGCCTATCTCGGCGAGCCGAGTGATGATTCGAGCAAAATACTCACGGCGAATTACACGGTACAGTATGTCCACCGCAAGCTGCCGATACAGTCGCCTGCGAGCCGCGCGCTCATACATCAGACAGGAATATCCACTCCGGCATATTGCCGCCGCAACGATATACATCCGTGCGATGTGTCATATGAGTCGATATTCAAAGAGCCGTTCGTCGACAGCGAAGACGAAGCTTCTGATTTCACGGAGGATATAATACAATGAAAACTGCCCGAAAGCGGACAGACGGGGCAAAACAACAAACAACGGAGGTGCAATATCATGGGCAGGTTTGACAAATTTCTCGACTATGTCTGCGGCGATATAATCTCGAAGCGCGAGCGCGAAAACGCCAGAAACGAGCTATACGACCATCTGATGTGCACCTACGAATGCAACCTCGCGCAGGGAATGGACGAAGAGCACGCGGCGATTGAAGCGGAGAACTCCATGGGCGACAAGAACGATGTCAAGACAAAGCTCGGTCAGGTTCACGCGAGCTTCCCGGAGCTCAGATTCAAGAGTGCGCTGGCGCTTGTTATCGCCGGATTCTTCTTTGCATCGTTCCAAATAAGTCTGCTCAGCGGCATGGACATACTCATAAAGCTGTTCGGTCAATCGCTGATGATAGCGGGCATATTCTGCCTGCGCAAGGCGCACAAGAAGCTCGGATTATCATTTGCCGCGATAATGGGACAATATGTTCTTTCGGGCACGTCAACGGTGCTGACTCCGATAGCGGAGGATCACCCGCTCCCAATCTTCATTCTTTCGCTGCTCGGCGCGATATGCGGCGCGGCGTTTTGGATTCTTTTCGTCGGCGGGCTGATTGATCTCACAAGAGGGCGCGAAGACGCAGAGGCTCTTCATCTCCCGCTGTGCGCCGTGTCGAATGTGCTTCTCAGTGCGCTCAACGGCGGGGCATACATATATATGTACATCACAAAAACGGCATCCCTCAACTCGGAAAACGCACCGGTTTTCTTCCTTATCGCGATATCGCTGGTGATACTCAACATGATAATCACGATAGCCGTTCTGCGGCGGGCAAACAAGTTCCTCTACGAGAGCGGTCACGAATATGAGGCGGAGAGCTCCGGGCTGAAGAAAGCCGCCGTAACGCTCTGCGCGTTCGCGCTGGTGCTCGCGGCATGCGCGGGTTTCGACGCATACCGACTGACGAGAAAAGCCGAAATTGAGCCGTACAGCACGTCGGACATCGCAATGGACTCAGACGAGCGCGCGAGGATAGAAAACACCCTTGCGGACTACGGAGTCGACCGAGAGGTTCTGAAGCTTCTGCCTAACAGCGAAATTATGCGATTCCGAAACACGGCGAGTATCGACAAGCTGACAGACAGGTCTCTTCAGGGCATCAAATACACAAAAGAATATCAGAGCCGCAGGAACAGCGACGGCAAGCTTAAATCCGGTGTCTACACGATGGGCACTACCGGCGATCCGTCATATTATTTTGAAAATTTAACATACTGCGTCACGGATAACGACGGCAAGAAACGGCTGCTCTGTTCTTTTGAGCTGAAAGACATAGAATCCACCAAGAAAAATAATATAAAAAATTACGCCGACTGCCTTGAATTCGAGAAAAGCGACGCAAACAAAAGTCTGATGACATATCAGGTATACAGAAACAACGACTCGTTTTTCATCCTGACCCGAGAAGACGGTCAGGAGCTGAAAAACAAGCCGCTGAGCATCAAGAGAAAAACCGACGCGCTCGGGAACACGGCGATTTCCGAAGTCGAATTCCAATGCAAGCCCGGAATGAGGATTTTCTACACCGCCGATCTCACCGTCGCCGACACGCCATATCCGATATATGACATAAAGCTTGGAGCCTCGTATATTCATCGCAAAAGACCGATATTATGGATATCCGAACGCACACCGAAAACTCAGATAGATTCGCAGCAAGGGCAGCGATTTTGCTGGGTGAGGCCGGCCATAAGGACATTATATGTCCCGTATCTCAAGAGCGAAGCCCCATACGAAGCGACGACAGAGCCCGAAGAAGAGACGACTGAGCGCGTCATCCACGGAAATTCAATTGAAGAGATGGCTGCGAGCTAAGATAAAAAATGAGCCTCCGATATACGGAGACTCATTTTATTTTTTATTACATCTCGCCGAGGGCGAAGGTATCCGAGAGCCAATCGGTGCAGAGCTTCACCCACCGGGAAGCGCGGGCATTTTCTACGACCGACTCTGGTTTATCGCAGACGCTCGGGGTGCACAGCGAGAAGCCGTGCCAGCCCTTGGCGAAAATATGCATTTCGAACGGCACTTCGTTTTTCGTGAGCGCCTCGGCATATTTTATGGAGTTTATTATCGGGACGGTTTTGTCCGACGCGCTGCCGAAGATGAATGTGGGCGGAGTATTTCTATCCACATGTTCTTCGAGCGACGGCACGGGGAACGCCAGAATACGGCTTATCTCGGAGAGGATGCACGGATAGCCGAGGATGCACGCGTTGGGTCTTGTGCCGCTGAGAGTCGAGAGGGCTGCCGCAAGATGTGCGCCGGCGGAAAAGCCTATGGCGGCTATCTTGTCTTTTATAACATGCCACTCCTCCGCCCTTTCGCGTATGAGCATCAGCGCCTCTTCGGCATCGGCAAGGGGCATTTTGAAATTCTTGCCCTCGCCCACGGTATAGCGCAGGACGAAAGTGTTATATCCGTGCACGGCGAACGCCATGGCTATCGGCTCAGCCTCGCGGTCGGAGCACATATAGTATCCGCCGCCGGGGATGACCAAAACCGCCGGGCGGTCGGTCATATTCGGCATTTCTCTTGATGTGTCGAGCAGATACGCGGTGAGCGTCGCTCCGGGATTGCTTTTGAGTTCCAGCTTTTCAACCGTCATGATATTCCTCCTCAGTAAATGACCTTGAGGGTCTTTATCTCGAAGGGTCTGAACTGAAGCTTCGCGGGCGCAATGCTCTCTACTTCGCCCTGCTCCTCTTCGAGCATGTTGGTTATCTTCACGCTCTTTGCGCCGTCGAAGAAGCTGACCTTCGCGTTAGTGAAAGTGCCCTCCGCTTCGTACATACGAACTATGAACGCACGCTGAGCATCTTCGCAGGGCTTGACAGCCTCGACAAATATATTGTCGGCGTCGATGCTCATGAACTTCTGAGCCGAATACTCGCCGGCAGTCACTGCGGCGGGAACATTGAGCTCATATGCCGGGCGGATAACGCTCTCGGCATTGAACCCGCTGTCATGCGGCAGGAACGAATAGACGCAGTGGTGAACGCCTCTGTCGCCCTTGAAATCGGGGCGCAGGCCGCCCTTGTGCAGGGACAGGCGCAGCTTGCCGCCGTTGACGCTGATGCCGTACTTGCTGTCGTTGAGAACGGCGACACCGAAGCGGGTCTCGGAGAGGTCGGTATATTTATGGTTGAGCACCTCGAACTTCGCCTTTTCAACGCTGTTGTTGCGGGTGGTCGGGCGCTTGACATTGCCGAACTGGACATCGAAGCGGGCGAACTCCTGTCTGACGGAGGTATCGAACGCAGTCTTGAGGAAACGGTGGTTATCCTGCCAATCCATGACGGTGTCGAAGCGCACCTCGGCGCTGTCCGCAAAGAATATCATATCCTGCGTAACGGTCGACTTGCCGCTTATCGCATACTTGCTGCGGATAACAAATGCAACGGAGCCGTTTGAAACGACCTCGCGGCTGACAAGCTTCGAGACATCCTCGAACTTCATCTCGATATCGGCGTCAACATCCCAGTTATCCCACTCGGACGGGAAATCCTCCGCCATGATGAAAGTGTTGAGATTATATCCATCGCCGCAGATCTCGCGGTCGGCGCGCTTATCGACAAAAGAAGAAATCGTACCGTTATCCGCAAACTCGACGGACGCGAACGGAGTCTCAAGGCTGTTATCATCGAGGCTGAACACGCTGCTTTCTTCGGGCTTGCCGTCGACAAGCTTGAGGGTGACGCTCGAAAATGCCGGGACGGTCACGCCGCCGACCATGAGCTTCTTATTGCCTCTGACATCGGTGTAGACCTGCTGTCTGTAGCCGCCGTCAACTATCTTGCCGCTGTAGTCGAGAACAATGACATCGGAGCGGTCAAAAGAAAGGGTGTTCGTGACGGTCACGCAGTCCTCCTTGTCGCTCTGAGCGAGCTCTTTGACAAGATCGCGGGCGCGGGTTATGAGCGCGGTGGTCATGGCGCGGGACTCCTCGTGGGCGCGCGGGATGCAGGTGCCGGGGAGGATATCGTGGAACTGGTTGACGAGCAGCTTCTCATAGAGCGGAGCGATATCCGCGCTGTCCGCCGTCTTATTGTTCTTCACGGCATCGTTTACAGTGAATATTTCAAGGTCTCTGAGCGCGAACTCAGCCTTGCGGTTGTTGCGCTTTATGACATGCTGGTTTGTGAGCGTGCCGCGGTGCAGCTCAAGATAGAGCTCGCCTGCGTATGTATCGGGCTCGACCGCGTCTCTCTCAATCTCTTTCATCGCCTCGCCGACGAGCTTGTGCTCGGACTTCGGGCAACCATTGAGATCGGCGCAGCGTTTTGCCGCCTCGATCATCTCGAACTGCGGTCCGCCGCCGCCGTCTCCGTAGCCGTAGGAGATAACGCGGGTGTCGGTGACACGCTTATCCTTGATGCATGAATGACTGTTCGAGGGAGTACCCGCGACATAGGTCATGAGATCCTCGGCATCGGGCCAGATATGGGTGCGGTTGAAATGGGTGAACACCTTTGTGCCGTCAATGCCCTCCCAATAGAAAGTATCAAGCGGGAAAGTGTTGGTGTCGTTCCAGTCAATTTTAGTCGTCAGGAAATAGTCGACGCAGCAGCCTTTCATTATCTGCGGGATAGCCGCACTGTAGCCGAAGGTATCGGGCAGCCAGAAGCAGTTCGAGGTGAAATCGAAATATTTTCTCGTGAATCTCTGACCCCAGAGGAACTGTCTGACCATCGACTCGCCGGAGGTTATGTTGCAGTCGCACTCGACCCACACGCCGCCGTTGGGCTCATATCTGCCCTCTTTGACCTTCTGCTGAATGCGTGCGAATAGGTCGGGATATTTGCGGCGCAGGAAGTCGCTGTGGCACGAGGAGCTCTGGATAAATTTATATTCCGGATACTCGTCCATGAGCGCGAGCTGGTTTGCATAGGTGCGCGCGCACTTCTTGACTGTCTCGCCGACATGCCAGAGCCACGCGGTATCCATATGCGAATGTCCGATGAGCGCAGCCTTCGGCGCATCGTCGCCGTTTTTGACGGAGAGCGCTTTTTTAAGATAGGGCTTCGCTCTCTCGAGAGCCGCCATGAACTCGTCACGGTCAACATCGTCGGGCGACTGATATATCTCTTTAAATACTTTTTCAAGCTCGTTTATAACGGAAGCGCGTCTGAAAGAGCTCTCCGGCAGGTTCTTGACGAGCTGAACGAGGGTGCGCAGATCGAAATAGAACTCCTGGATAGCATAGTTCTTGACGCAGATATCAATGCCCTCGTATGAAAAATCATAGGTGAGCAGAGGGTTGTTCTCGGTCGGGTGGCAGCCCTTATAGGAATGACCCGCGTAATATTCGAGGTCGATGGCTATCTTCTCGCCCGCCTTTGCGTCCTTTTTGAGCAGGTCGCAGTAGTGGTTGCCGTGGCCGGTGAAAACTATCTTCGTGCTGAAGTTGCCGTAGGGCACTCCGTCAACCCAGAGGGTTCCCTCATAGCCCGAGATGTGCGGGCGGATGAAGATATCTTTTCCACCAAGTCCGTCTGGGACGACAAAATCGGTCTTGAACCAGCAATAACCGAACTCCTCGCCCCATTTGTAGCCCTTTTCGATGGGGTCAAAAAGGCTGTCCTCCGGGATGCAGTGGAAGCGCTCGAGGGTGGCGAACGCGCTCACGGGGCCCGGCTCGCCGACTTTTTCAAAAATCATCGGCTCGATGATATCGACAAAGCGCTCAAGCTTTTTGAGCATTCTGTCGGTCTGTTTTAAATCCAGCATATTCTTCTCTCCAAAATATATTTTTCCGCTGTGCGGACATTTGACTTATATAATATGTAACAGTATACCGCAAGAGTGTTGCATCTGCAAGCATTTTTAAAGAGAAAAGAAGCAAAAAAGCCGCCGCGGAGATGTTTTCCCTGCGGCGGCTCGTGTTATTTCAGCGAAGTTCTAAGATGCGGCATATCGCAGCTAAAACCGCCGCGAGATACAGCCCAAAGATATTCATTATATTATAGAGAAGTGCCGTTATCATCTTCGCCCTCCGCTATGCGCTGCTCGTGCATGAATTTGTCCGCTTCGATAGCAGCCGAAGTGAAGCTGTTGTTCTTCCAATAGCTCACAGCGCCGACAATGAACGTGAATATCAGACTTATTATTGTATAGAGCTCGCTGTATTCGACGCTGACCGGTGTTTTTCCGAATGCGGTCAGCGCCATATTGACTATTGACACAAGAGACAAAATACCTCTGACCCATGTGCCGACCGATATTTTTGTTATATTCTCAAAAGGCTTCTTCATGAAAATCCCCCTTATTTTCTGCGCGTGATATCATCTATGCGCCTGTGCGCGGATTTTATCGAATCCTCTGCCGCCGCCATACGCTCGACGAGATTATTGTGCTTGTCGACCCGCTTTTCGAGCTGCGCGATGCGGTAATTCGTCAGCCTGTTTGACGCGAGTATGCCGCCGAGCGAGCCTATGAGCGTACCCGCCGCCGAGAGCAGAGCCACAGTTATTTCTGCGTTCATCTCACACCTCCTCGAGACTGCCGACCGCGACCCAGCTCGAAATATCGCCGAGCAGGGCTTCGAGCGTGCCGCGGTTCTGCTGAACTTTTGTGACGGTGTGCTTTTTCGGCGAGAGCTGGGAATCCGGCACGCGCTTTCCGCGCGCCGAGGTGCAGCCGCCGTAGACGGCACCTGGCTTTATAAAAACAACGCTCCCGACCGAGACGGACGGTCTCGCCGCGAGTCTCAAGTCAGAGAGCCTGACCCAAGAGTTTATCTCTTTGAGCAGCGCGCGGCTCGGCTCGACTTTTGCGACGGTATGCGTTCTGAGCTTCACCCACGACGGGACTCGCTGACCCGTGGCATAGTTTTTGCCTGTGATTTTCACGCGGTCGCCCGCTCTGATATCGGCGGACCGCGCGACTTTTTGCGGTTCGTTCTTCACGCAAAGTCCGTAAAATTCGGCTATCGATGCGGCAATCGACTCGCCGCACTTTTTCTGTCCCGCTTCCGTTTCGACATTTTTTCTGTCCGAAGAGCTGTCTATGAACACGGTCTCGATGAGCAGGCTGCGGCATTTGACCGAGCGGACGAAGCCAAAATAATCGCCGCCCGCGGAATTGAGCTTTGTTTTAGCTCCCCTGTCGCGCAGTGAAAATGTCTTTGCAATGCCCGCGCTTATCTTCGCGGCGAGCTTTTTGCCGCCCTCGTCGGCGTGTTTAGAATAGACCTCACTCCCCGTTCCGCCGCCCGCGTTCAGATGAATTTCGGCAGCCAGATCGAAGTTCTCGCGGTTGACATAGGCTATCCTGTCCGTCAGATACATATCGGCGTCGTAGTTTATGAGTACCGTATCGCAGCCGTAATTTTTGAGTGCCTCGGCGATATAAAAGCCAATCTTTCGCGCTATGCGAAACTCGTGGAAGCCTCCGCCGACCGCGCCGCTGTCATAGCCGCCGCACGCCGATTTTCCGTGACCCACGGATATACAAATTCTCACTCTCACACCTCCTCGAAGTAGATGCCCACAAGCTGCGACGGCAGATAGTGCATAACCGTGCCCTCGCCGCCGCTGTCGTCTCTTGTGCATCTGTAAATTTTGCCGCCGTCGAGATAGTATTTGTCTTTAAAATACCTCATGCCCTCGGCGGCGGTTATCGGGTTGTCTATCGTGCCATCTTCATCTGCCGTCACGCGCTCCCAGTGTGCGGGGGTCGCGCTCGGTAGCCATGTGGGATTGGCGGATATCGCGTTGTAACAGCGATAGAGCTTCCCGCCATCGCACACCCTGTCGCCGATAGAATAGTCTTTTTCGCCGCTCCACGGTTCAAATAGGCTGATACTTGTAAGAGCTTCGGCGTTCGTCAGCTTCGCGGCGGCTTTTGTTATCATCTCGCGAAAGCGTTTTGCCTGCGTCCTCGTCATATATCCGCACCCCCTGTGATGATGTCCAGCGCCTCGTCAGCCGATATGTCCTCGGGCGGCTCGGCGGCTGTCCAGATTTGCTTTATCGCGGCTTCCGTCTCTGTCCACGACTCGGTGTAATACCCGCCGTCGGACGGATAATCCGCAGTGATTATCGGCTTGTATCCGTACTGCAAAAGCAATGCGGGGTCGTTTGTAAAAACATCGCCATTTTCTGTTCTTATCGGTCTCGGCGCGCCTCTGAGCTCGCCGCCGACCAGTTTTCCGTATATCATATTTTTTACCCCCAAGTAAAAGCGCCCGTGCCCTGATTATAGAACGTCGTTTTGCCGACTAAATCGTACATACATGGAGTTCCCGCAGAATCAAGACACGGAACAAGCTGCTGCGCGTCGCCGTCGGTGTAGCTATATAACCGCATAACAGCCTTATTGCCCGACCAGTTGTTGTTGCCGACGTCAAATATCAGTCCGTTCGTCGGCGTCTCAAAGTCGGCGATATCGCTCCAAGATTTTTTTAAAATATCATTGACCCACACGCCGTTTTTGTTCATTTGGATTTTTGTTCGTTCCAATGATGAATCCGCCGCAAAACGGTGCTTTCGATATTCGGAAAAATCGCCGGAGAAAACACTCGGACTTACGCCTTGAAACAGCGTAAGATTGTTTTGCGACGCACTTGTGCGCGAACCGAATATGCCTGCGTTCCTGTTAAGTGCTCCGACTATCTGAAAGTCTATGGTGATATCCGAGTCCTGCGTCAGCTTGTGACCCGTATCAATATACTGGCTACCCGACGATTGGATATATTCCAATGTCGTGTAACCGTCCGGCAGACCTTCGATATGCCGCGCGGCACGCGAAAAGAATTTTCTTCGTCCTATCAAGTGCCGTCACCGACCTTCTGCGCCGCCAGGATTTTGTCCTTGAAGCTCAGCTCCCAGGTTTCGCCGTTCTGGAAATCCGGCGCAGTGCCGATATATCCCGTACCCGCGGGCAGAGTGACCGTTATATCGCCGCTCGCCGCGAAGCTCAGGCGCATCCAGCACTCAAACTTTGCGTCTTCGGGATACTGAACCGTCAGCGTCTGAAGCCCCGTCATGCGGTATTCCGCATTGTCGGCGAGCGTCGCGGACACCTGCGCGGTGCTGTAGGTATACTGGGTGGGCGGAGCCTGCGGAGTGAAGCCGAGGGAATTTATTATGACTGCCTTAAGGTCCGTAGTCCCGCCAAACAGAGCTTTTAAATCCCGCATACTCTCAACTGCGGCGGCGAGCTCGGGCAGGATGCCGCACTCCTCTTCAAGCTCGCCGTCAATGCCCATAACAGACGGCTCGAAGCCGAGAGTGAACACTGCGGACTTGGTTATTCTCGTTACTTCGAGTTCGCTGCGCTTATGCGCCTCAACCTGAACGGTCAGTTCGCCCGTTGAGGTCAGTGCCTCGGGCAGAGGGCAATATATAACGCCGCCGGTTATATAAGCGGGAGTGCTGTTTGCGCTGCTGATAATATTCGACACGATGCGGCGGCTCAGTCCGTAGACATCGAAGCTCAGAAGATAATACGAAGCGTCCGTTTTCAGCTCGTCGTTGAGCGTGATGCAAAGCCGCGCCGCGTTATGCTCCCCGCAAAAACAGAACGGCTCTTCAATCTGAGCCGTTCCGTCCGAAAGTATTGTTATTTTTATATCTCTCATCTGTTTTCCTCCCCGGAATAGTTGTCCTTGAGATAGTTCGCCGTTTCCAGAACGTCCCTGCGCTCTTTATAGAGCACATTGAGCAGAGTTTTAATTTTATATGCCTCGTCGCTCGTCTCGGGATTCGGAAGATCCGAAAGACGTTTTCTGTGCCTTGCTATGATCCCGTCGAGCACCTGCGCCTGCTCGAAATATTCGTCTGCAAGCTGTGAAAGAGTTCTGTTGAAAGTCATTTGTCTTCTCCCTTCAAAAGATAGTCGGCCGTTGTGCCGAAAAATCCGGCAAGTTGCGCGAGCTGATGCAAAGTCGGCTCTTTTTCGCCGTTTTCTAACATTCTTAATGTTCTTATCTGCATTCCGAGCGCATCGCAGAGCAGCTGTTCGCCTATGTTCTCGCTGCACCGAAGCTTTTTTATCCGCCCGCCCAGGGTGTTCGGCTCATATCGCTTTGCCGCGCTCACGGCAAGCGCGCGCCTGACGGCTATCGGCAGAAATTCGACGGATTCTATATCGTGCTGATATTTTACAGTGAAGCTCAGCGCGTCGTATATCTTTCTCTGCGCCTTGTCGAGGCACCGCGACACGCTCGACGGGCACACGCCCAATTTCTGAGCTATCATGGATATCGTCGAGCCGTCGAACCAATATGCCTCCGTGACCTGCCTCTCGCGCGGCGTAAGCCTTGTTTTTATCACCTCGTCGGCGAGCACGGACAAATCAACATCCCTGCGCCGCCACGCATAGTCGTCCGGCGATTCGCAGCCCGGGCAGTGAGAGCCGCAGCAGACGCACATCGCCGCCCGCCGCTCTTCGGGAGTCGGAAACGAGAAATCCATCGCCGCCTCGACACTTCTTTTTGACATTTGCTCATCTCCTCGCTTTTCGAACATTTGTTCGTGTCTATGCTTATAATTATAGTAACACATCAGATATTTGTCAACGGAAAAATATTTATTTTGCGCCCGATTACACCCCAAAATTTGCACTAAATGATGCACAGTCACATTCAGAAAGCGGGAATAAAAAGCTCTGTCCGATAAAAAGGTCAGCAAATTTATATTTTAAGCGCGATGTATATATAGGTCATACCCAACGCATTGAGAAGATTTTTGCTCCCGTTGACATCGCTCGCCGTGCTGATGCTGAAGCCGTCGGAGGAGATGCTGAGTCCCGGCATACCGCCCGCCTGAGTCGCGGCGGCAACATAGCAGTTTGTTGATGAGCCCGAAAAATCAGCTATAGCGGCGGGCATACTCCTGCAAAAAACAAATACGGCGGTGGGCTTGAAGCCGACTTTTACAGAACGGCTTTTTGCACCCGTGCCCGTATATGAGCCGATTTTTACAGGCGCGTTCCACAGAGCCTTGTCCTCGGCGGTGACATGCTTAACGGTGTCGCGGATATGCGAGCCGCAGAGCAGAGTCTTGTCAAGGAAGCAGTGGAAGTTGAGCCCGGTCGTGTCTGCGGGGCAGAAATCCGCCTGCATGAGTATATATGCGTCGAGGACAAAGGCGTCGGTGTCCCTGTCCGCCTTGATACCCGAACAGCCGGATTCGACAACGTTGAGATCCGTGTCGAAAGTCAGGCAGTCAATTATAGTCGTCAGCACATCGTGGCAGGTCGCGCCGCCCTTGCTGTAAGGAACATGGATGGCGAGCTTGACTTTTATATTCGCGAGGCGGCAATATTCATTTTTGACCAACACGCCCTCGTCGTTCGCGGTGAAGCTGTCGACTATATCCATCTCCCCTATTCCGACCGCGACGGTCACGCGCTTTAGCGGTATCTCTTTTTTGACGGCGGGATATTCGGTTATGAATCTTATCCCGCTCAGTCTCGTCTGCTCGGACAGCCAGCCCGCTATCTGCGAGGGAAGAACACTTATCGTACTCATAAAAACCTCCTTATCGGGTCGCCGGGAAAATCCCGGCGACCCTTTGAGTTATTCCGTTATCTCGACGACCGTCCGCACGACCGCCCAGACATAGAGCACCTCTTCGCCGAACTTTATCTTCTCCGCGCGGTCGATTTGATATTTTACATCGCCGTCGATTATCAGCGCGTCCTCGTTGACCGTCAGGTCATGCTCGGGCGGACCGATATAGAGATAATAGCCCTGCGAATTGTAGCCTATCTCGGTGTTTACGCCGTAGAGATACATCTTGTTTTTGTATCTCAGCGGCTGAATAAAGCCCTTGAACGGCGCGGTTCTCGTGGAGTCGGCGTTCTCGATAACGAGCGTTCTGCCCCACTTTTCAAATTCCGCCGAGAGATTCATATCTCCACCCCGCAGCAGAAAAAGCCGTCGTCGCTCAGCAGCGGAGTCAGCTCCGCAAGCGCGCTGTCGCGCACGGACGCCGCGAATTTGAGTGAACTGTCCGCGCTCTTTTCGACGGAGATATCGCCCGCCTTGAAGCTCTGTATGCCGTCGGCGCTGCCCGCGCGGCGCACGCAGAGCGCATAATATGCAAGCCCCGCGGCCGCCTGAGCGATGCGGACATCGTCCCTGTCCGCATCGGCTCTCAATCGCGAATTCACGCGTTCAAGGGAGCTCAGAGCTATCCCGAGGCAGACTTTTTCTTCGTCCTCGCCGATATCCGTCAGCTGCCTGAGCAGAGAGAGTACGCTCCACTGAGTTATCATGCTCTCACCCCCGCCGTCAGACGGTAAGGGTGCGCGCGGCGGAGTCGAATATCCTTGCGAAGCCCGCAGTCGAGCTGATGACCGCACGCTCAAGCTGGCGGTCGATGAGCTTGTCATACTCGGTGGAGACAGGGCCTGTCGTGACCATCTCGAGGGCGCAGCTGCGGTCGATACCGATTATCTTGCCCGCGGGCACGCACGAGCCCTTTATAAGATCTGCGCCGAGGGGAGTTATAACTTCGCCCGTCGCGTGGAAATTGAGACCTGCCGCAGCGTCCCTAAACTCAGTTATGCCGAGCATCTGCGCTACCTGCGCGGGAGCGGCGATAATCGTGTTGAGCTCATAGGGATCGAAGAGATTCCAGAAGTTGACAAGGTCGGTGTAGGTGAGCTTGCCCGCGGATGCGACGGCGGTGTTGGAGGCGGCGTTATCGTTTCCGTCGCCGTTTATGAGCACATCGACCGCGTCGCTGAGCTGAGTGCGCGCGATATATGCGCCGATCTGGCGCAGGGTGACGGTGAACAGATCGAGGCGCTGGAAACGGACAGCCTCATAAGAAGCGACAAGGGAGCGTCCGCGCTTTTTCAGATGAACAAGGTTCGCCTTGCTCTTGACGCTGGTCTCGGGGATGAATGCGCCCTCGGTAACGACCTTGAGCTCCTTTTCATCGTCGCTCGGCTCGCAGGCTATCGAGCGGTAGTCGAGCGAATCTATAACCGTGGTCGATGCGACGATGCGCGGCAGGACATTTGCCTCCTGCATACCCTGCCTGACGGCGCGGGAAACATACTCGGGGAAGAGCACGGCGGAGTCGGAGGTCTTGAAGAACTTGTCAACAACGTCGCTGCCCGCTCCGCTGACTTTTATGTCAAAGCGCTTGAGCTGGCGCTGATATGCGTCAAGTCCCTCGAGAGCAGTGCCGCTGTAGTTCTCCGAGGGGTCAATTTTTTCGAGTGCGCCGGTGAAATCACCGGAAGCATAGAGACCTTTTTCAAGTCTGATGTTATCAAAAGCAGTCATATTATTCTCCTTTCAGAATCAGAGCATGAAGCTCACTGTTTTGGCGGTTGTGTTGACGCTGAGCACGAGATAGGCGTTGCCCTTTGTGCTCGCCTTGACTCCATCCGCGCCGTCAGATGCGAGAGCCGCATAGCCGACCGCCGGGGCGTCCGTACCCGTATATGGCATGGTGACAACACCGGAGAGCTGAACGCCCGCATATCCGCCGTTCACATTCACGCTGACGCCGCAGAATTTTGCGTCCGCGCCTGCCGCCGAAACGGTATCGTTTGCGCTGACCGCGACGGGCACGCCCGCCTTGAGTCCGCTTGCCGCCTTGAGTGTGAGAACATTCTCACAGAAACCTTTAGTTGAAACTGACATAATTATCCTCCTTTAAATTCTGAACTCGCTGTTGCCCGAATGCGTTTCGGGCTTTGTCGACGAGAGCTGGCTGTTGAGTTTTCCGCCGCCAGAGAAAGCCTTTTTGAGCTCTCTGAGCTGTTCGAGCCCGAGGGTGCCGCATATCGCCGAGAGGCTCTCGCCGCGCATATCCGGCAGAGCCGCCGCGCCCATGCGTATCACATCGCATATGAGCTCCTCGCGGTACTCTTTGCCCTCGCGGGCGAGCTGTTCGAGCTCGTCAATATAGCCGTAGAGCCCCGCCGCCTCCGCCTTTGTGAGGGTCACTCCCTCATTGGCGCAGGAAAGGCGTTTGACTGTTTTCACCGTCTGCTCGTCCGCGCGGTAAGACTTCGTGACACCCGCCGCGGGCTGAGCCGGCACGGCAACAAACGACCACTCATAGGCGTCCGTCGGGTCGCAGAGTATCCTGTGGCAGAGCTTGCCGCCGTATTCCCTGCCCTTTATGTGGGCGCACGGATCGGTTCGCCCGTCCTTGCCGCAGATTGAGCAGACGCTTCTGCCGACCGAGCAGCCGACACTCGTCTCTTTCTTTATCCCCGCGTCTATCTCTTCAATAAGTGCGGCGTTCTTTTCGCTGCGCGGCATATACGCCCGCGCGCAGAGCTTCGTGTATTTTTCGCCCGCCGAAGTCACTTTGCTCTCGTCCGTCTCGACGCGGCAGGAAAATATTCTCGCCGTCTGATCCCTGCCGCTCATGCTGTGGTCGAATATCCCCGTCTTGCCGACAAAAAGCTCGGCTAACTTTTCGAGCGCGGGAATATCGAAGCGCTCGAAATCCCTGTCGATTTCATTGTCGCAAAGCACGATGCCGAAAGTATAGACCTCGTCGGCGCTCAGCGGCTTTACGGTATAATTGTTGATAAGCTCCAGCTCCTGCGGAGTCGGAGCGCCTGAAAGAACGCTGTTCTGCGTAGTTATCACTCCCCGTTTTCAATCTCTTTTCTGATTTTTTCCGCCTGCGCCGCATAGAGCTCGGCGCGTGCAAGCTCAACATTGTCCTGAAGAGTCACATCGTCCCACTCAGCCGTCACCTGCGAGGGCGTTCCCTCGAAGAGCAGATATGTGCGGCATATGCGCTCAATGACGGGTGTCAGAATGCGGCGGTATGCGTCGATCTCGCTGGTGAGCACATCCGCCTGCTGGGTCGACATACGCTCCGTCGACGACCATGACAGGCCGAGCATGAAAGGCGGCAGTCCGGTTTTTGCGACTATCTGTTCGAGCATCTGGCGCACGGGCACCTCGCTGTCGAGGATCTGATTATCGGCGCCGATGACCTTTATCTGAACATCGCCGACGGCGACAAAATCTTTTACCGCGCCGCCCGTCTGCATCGCCTCGCTCCATTCCTTTGCCACCTGCATGGCGCGCTCCTTGGCGTATGCGCGGTCGAGCGAGTCGTTCTGCGGCTTATATGTGACCGCGAAGCGGATATTACCCATGCGCTCCCAGTTGAGCCCGATAGTCTTGTAGATTTTCATGAGTATCCCGCTGACAAACGGCAGGCCTTTGAGCATCGAACAGCCACAGACTTCGCCCGGCTGCGGGTTAATCACAGACAGCAATACAAGCTCGGGCCGCCTGACCGGCGACGGCATACCGACGCACGAGGCGGAGAAGATATCAACTCCGACTCCGTCCGAGGCGCGGCGAAGCTCGATATTTTCGAGCGGAGAGTTAAAGAGCGCCGCGATATGCCCGTCCGTATCCGTTACCATCTCGCCGACCGCCGTGCCGCAGGTCAGCAGCTGCTCGAAATAAGTTGAAATGAAGCTTTCGAGTCCGCACTGGTTGCCGCCGACGGGGACATTGCGAACGAAGTTGTCGAGCTTGTCCTGCAGGCGTTCGTCGGCGCATCTGACCTCAAAGCCGCCCGTCAGGCGGACGGTCTTGAATATGGCGGCGTCGATTATCGGCACCGCTTCGCGCAGGGCGTAATAGAGCCGCGTCTGATTGCCGCCGAGCGGAGTGTAGCTGTCGAGCAGCCCGAGCCCCGACGCGGGACGCGCCGAGGTCTGCACCGCCGCAGGCTCGGGAGCGGTTTTCTTTCTTTTGAACGGATTTATTGTTATTCCTCCTTTTCATGACGGCCGACCGCCCGACCGTCATCTGCTCATGGCGAGCGCGAAAAAGCCGTCCTCCTCGTGCGCGAGCACTGTGGAGACGAAATAGCGCACATCGTCCATGGCGTGGTCGTATTCCTTTCTCGGAGCATCGCGTGCGGCAGTGTTATCCCATCTGTAGAGGGAAAATTCCCGAAGGCAGTCCGTGCATGACTGCGAGAAAAGGATGCGCCGCTCCTTGAGGGCATCCGAAACGCGGCGGATGCCGTCTATAACATCGTTCTTTGCGGGCACGGCGCGGAATCTGCCGTGGCGGCGGATACATTCGAGAAAGCTCGCGGCGGAGGGGTCGGCTATGACCGCCTCTATGTTGAGATCGCCCGCAAGCTGTTCGAGCGAGGCGTAGTGCTCCTCGTCGGTGCGCTGCTCACCCTCCCTGCGGCTGTCGAAATAGTATTCGCTCAGCCTGTACCACCGCCCGCCGTACTCGCCCCAGAGTCCGAACGACGACGGATTGACCGTACCGTAATCGCAGGAGATGAAGTAGCGCGACGGTATGCCTGCAGGTTCCGCGACATGAACCGAGCGCGAAAAGAACGGATAGACGAGTCCCTGCGCCGCGACCCATTTGCCCAGCACGAAGCGGTCATAGAACGCGCCGCTGTAAAGGCTCTCGTATCTGCGCTTTATCGCGGGCGTGAGCGACGGATTGTCGTCCATGGTGAAGTGGAGATACAGACAGTTTTTCTCTTTGCTCTTTTTTATCCACTCCTCGTAGAACCAATGCAGAGGGGTATCCGGGTTGCAGTTGAACCATAATTTTGACCCGTCGAGCGAACAGCGCGCGAGAGCCTGCTCAACAAACGACCGCGGCATCAGGGCGACCTCGTCGAGCAGAACGCCGCCGAGCGTCATGCCCTGAATGAGCGCCGCCGAGCCCTCGTCCTTGCCCCCAAATAAATAAAATCGGTTGCGCCTGCCGGAATATTCTATCTCCACCAGATGCTGAGACAGCTTCTCGCGGCAGTCGAAGCCGAGCCGGCGCAGGACGGGCAGAATCGGCGTGATTATGTTTCTTCTAAGCGAAGTCACCGTCTTGCCGCACAGCGCGAAGGACGTATCGTCAAACGCCGAAAACGCCCACGCGACAAATGAAACTGACATACACACCGTCTTGCCGGAGCGCACCGCGCCGTCGCAGATTATCGCGTCAAAATTTCTGTCCGGGCTCGACGAGCACCACCACGAGAGCACCCGAAGCTGTTTTTCCGAGAAGCTCTCAAAAGTGTTATTTTTGCGTTTACTCACCCACATCATCCCCGCGCAGAGCACGCGCACTGCGGTCAAGCGCAGAGAGGAAATCCGAATTTTCTCCCGCCGAAGCAGCATTGCTCAGCTCGCAAAGTCGGTCGAGCGCCTTGAGTCGATCGAAAAATTTGACCTCAAGTCCCCCGCCTTTCGGGCGTTTGATATCCGATACCATCGTCAGGTCCAGCTTTTCTATCTCCGACCCGTCCGGCAGCTCGTCCGACAAAATGAGCTTCACCGCGTCCGCAACGCTCCCGAAGGCGAGCCTGCGATAGCCCTCTGTGACCTCTGCAAGCTTCGCGTCGCGCTCGTTTTCGAGCTTTGCTATTCGCCTTTTGATCTCCGGATCGGCGAGCAGCTTCATCGCCGTTCGCTCCGGGTGGACGGAATAGCCCGCCCGCGCGGCCGACGCGCGCGGTTCGCGGGACGCGACAAAGAAGCGGCAGAAATTCTCCTCTTTGGGCGAAAGCGGTTCTTTCTTTTTCATACTCTCATCTCCTCATCTATATTCACGGGCTATTCGGCGGCGGTCTCCGAAGCGCCCGTCACCCATAGCGAAAACGCCCCGATTTTTTGCATATCGGGGTGCAAAAAACGGCGGAGCGTCAACAAAGTTCATATTTTATTAATATTTAGAGAAACAAAAAGTCTGTTTTCGCCTGTTTTCAGGCATTTTTCGGCTGATTTTCCCCGTTTTCGGTGATTGCCGCCGATTACGCAAGATTTTTGCTCTTTTGCTTGACTTTTGAGGTCGTGGGGTATAAACTAATGTAGGAGTGCGAAGAGTGCTCCCGTCGGGCTTTCCCGACGCAAAAATTTTTGAAAAGTGGTGAAATTTTTTGGGCAGCGACAAACCTAAGCCGCGAAGTTGGCAAACTAAAAATAAAGCTGTGGGGTCACGCCCGAAAAAGTTTGACCGATAAAAAAATCGGCTCTTTTTGCGTGCGCCTCACGGAGAAAGAGGTGCAATATGAGCCGTGATATCCTGGAAAATATCAGCGCACTGTTGGCGGAGGGCAAACTTGCCGATCTGCGTGAACAGCTGTGCGACATGAACGTCGTTGATATAGCGCAGGCGATGGAATCGCTCCCGGAAGACGAGCTTCTGCGGATATTCCGCATCCTCCCCAAAGACATATCGGCGGACGTTTTTTCTTATCTTGAGCCCGATTCTCAGGCGCAGCTGCTGAATCTTATAACAGATACAGAGCTTGAGAATCTGCTCGACGACATGTTCCTTGACGACACCGTCGACTTCCTCGAAGAAGTCCCGGCAAACGTCGTGCGCCGCGTGCTCGCAAAGGCAGACAGCGAGACGAGGTGTCTGATAAACAGATTTTTGAAATATCCCGAAAACAGCGCAGGTTCGATAATGACCATTGAGATGGTCGAGCTGCATGACTTTTTCACAGTCGGCCAGGCAATCGAGCACATCCGCTCGACCGCCGTCGACAAAGAGACGGTCTACACCTGCTTCTGCATCGACGACAAGCGCCATCTTATCGGCACGGTCGCCCTGCACACGCTGCTGATGGCAAAAGACAACGAGCTTATCCGCGACATAATGGACACCGACTCCCAGCTCATCTGCGTCAATACGCTCGACGACCAGGAGAAGGTTGCGGACATCGCGAGAAAATACGACCTGCTCTCCGTCCCCGTTGTTGACAACGAGGCGAGACTCGTCGGCATAATCACGATAGACGACATCGTCGACGTCATCGAGGACGAGAACACCGAGGACTTCGAGAAGATGGCAATGCTTCATCCCTCGGACGACAACTACCTCAAGACGGGCGTTTTCAAGCTCGCAAAGAACAGAATCCTCTGGCTTCTGGTGCTCATGGTCTCGGCGACTTTCACAGGCAAGATAATCGAAAACTACGAGAATATGCTTGCAGCAGTCGCGGGACTCACCGCCTGCATACCAATGCTCATGGACACGGGCGGAAACGCCGGCAATCAGGTCTCGACGCTGATAATCCGTGGTCTTGCGCTCGGCGAGATACACCCAAAGGACTATCTGAAGATAGTGTTTAAAGAGATAAGAGTCGCGCTCATCTGCGGACTGACCCTTGCGGTCGTCAACATCGGCAGAATGATGCTCTTCTCCTCCGGCGGAATGCCCGTTTATCTCGTCGTTTCGGGCGCAATGGTCTGCGCTGTTATAGTGGCGAAGATAATCGGATGCACCCTGCCGATAATCGCGAAGCTTGTAAAGCTCGACCCCGCGCTCATGGCAGGACCGATGATAACGACGATAGTCGATATGGTCACCCTGCTCATCTACTTCGCGCTCGCAAAAGCGTTCCTCGCGATATAAAAAAATTATCCTCCGTACATTTTGGTGTACGGAGGATTTTTATGTTTTGTATGGCGCGGATTGTATGTCATTTAAAATTCGAGGCAATAGCCACTCAGTCTACGCTTCGCGTATCCGGCTCCCATACAGGGGAGCCAAAAAGTCAACGACACCACAAAAGTTGTTTAATTATCGAAGTCTCTTCAAATATTCATCTGCAACAAATAATGCAAACTCCTTAAGCTGTGGCACAGTAAAAGATAATATGGTGTGATATTCTCTGCCTTTACCCGGTTTTTTATCTCGTAAAACTATCTTATTTATATACCCATTTTCGTTACATGGGTCAATATGCATATGCGCCACTGCATTTCTGACGCTTTTGTATAATTTATCATCGGTACACTCTTTTTCTATTACATCTAACTTTCTAAGCTTATCCACACAAATCTCGGAAAAGGCTTTTTCATTTTTGTTGTTTTCTATCGGTAGGCAAATTAATCCTTGCAGACAATTTATCAAGAGCGTAACATCATACTCAAAATCTTCGTTTCCCGCGTTTTCTAATATTTCTTTAGTTCTTACCACAAAATCTCTTCTAAATCTTGGCATCTCCATAGTGACGCACCCTTTCTAAAAATCTCATAAAAAATGCCCCGCACTTTCGTGCGGGGCACTGAACTTAGCTGATTACTTGCTGAGCTCTGCGAAATACTTGATGGTTCTGACCATCTGGCTGGTGTAGGAGTTCTCGTTGTCGTACCACGAAACAACCTGAACCTCATACAGATCATCAGCGATCTTAGCAACCATGGTCTGAGTTGCATCGAAGAGAGAGCCGAATCTCATGCCGATAACATCGGAGGAAACGATCGGATCCTCATTGTAGCCGAAGGAAGCGGAAGCAGCAGCCTTCATGGCGGCGTTGATGCCTTCCTTGGTCACATCGCTGCCCTTGACAACAGCGGTAAGGATGGTGGTGGAGCCGGTCGGCACGGGAACTCTCTGAGCGGAGCCGATGAGCTTGCCGTTGAGCTCGGGGATAACAAGGCCGATAGCCTTAGCAGCGCCGGTCGAGTTGGGAACGATGTTGGCAGCGCCTGCACGGGCACGTCTCTTGTCGCCCTTTCTGTGGGGACCGTCGAGGATCATCTGATCGCCGGTGTAAGCGTGGATGGTGGACATGATACCGCTCTGGATGGGAGCGTAATCGTTAAGAGCCTTAGCCATGGGAGCAAGGCAGTTGGTGGTGCAGGAAGCTGCACTGATGATGGAGTCGTCGGCAGTGAGGGTGTCCTCGTTGACGCTGAAGACGATGGTCTTGAGGTCATTGCCTGCGGGAGCAGAGATAACGACCTTCTTAGCGCCTGCATCGATATGAGCCTGGCTCTTAGCCTTGGAGCAGTAGAAGCCGGTGCACTCAAGAACAACATCAACGTCAAGCTCGCCCCAGGGAAGATCCTTCGCGTTGGGCATAGCATAGATGGTGATCTCCTTGCCGTCAACTATGATAGCGCCGGGAACCTTGACAGTCTTGCCGTCCTCTTCATACTCAGCAGCCTTGAAGTCTACGGTGTGAAGATTCTCGCCTATTCTTCCGCAATAGCCGCCCTGAGCGGTATCGTACTTGAGAAGGTTTGCAAGCATCTCGGGGCTGGTAAGATCGTTGATAGCAACAACCTCGTAGCCCTCTGCGCCGAACATCTGACGGAATGCAAGACGACCGATACGGCCAAAGCCGTTAATAGCAACTTTAACTGACATTTGAATTCCTCCGTTGTTAGTATAATTGGTTATTGGTTATATACCTCATATATTTTAGCCGTTTTTGTCCTCATATGCAAGCAATTTGATAAAATTTTACAGATACAGGAAAAGTTTCGTTAATCTGCCCAAAATATTGTATCATAAAGCCCAAAAGGACATAATACTGCCGAAAATCCGGCGCAGATATTTTGACATATCGGCATCATTATTTTGCCTTTCAAAACAAAATCTCCCCGCTCTCAAAAAGCAGGGAGATTGCATATCTTATTTTCGGTCTCAGCCCTCTTCGGAGTTGCCCGCGAGCATGGAGATAGCAGCCTGAAGCTGGGTGTCTCTCTCTTTTTCGAGCGTGCTGAGATTCTCTCTGAGTGAATCCGCGAGGATGATTTCGGTGTCCGGAGTCAGGCCCTTTCCGTCGAAGCTCTCGCTGATATAGGGCAGCATCTTCGAGGTGGTCAGCACGACTGCGCCGCCGTCGCTGAGCTCGAAAGTCTCCTGAACATCGGCTCTGCCGGCGGTCTTTTCGCCGATAAGGAACGCCTTGCCGAAATCCTTGAGGTCGCAGGCGAACAGCTCGCCGTAGCCCGCAGTGTCGGAATTTATAAGCACCGCCATGGGCATCGTTATATCCTTGGCGTCGGAGCTGTAGGTCTTGACGTTGTTGCCGCTTTTGTCAACGAGCGTCGCGAGCGCCTTGTTGCCCTCGGTCGCCGTCGGGACAAGATAATCTATAACGCGGCAGGTGTATTCAATAGTTCCGTCATAGGTCGAGCGCACATCGAAAACGAGGCTCTTCGCGCCCTCTTTCTTGAGCTGGTCGACTGCCTTTTCGAGCTGGTTCAATGTATTCTTGTAGAACGCGGATATCTTTATATAACCGACCGTGCCGATAAGCTCATAGCTGACGGTCTGGTTTGTGTAACCGAGGACGACGTTGACGGATTTGTCGACATCGTCGCGCCTGTAGGTGAGGCTGACGGAGGTCAGCTTTATACCGCTGAGTCTGCCCGCCATTTCACTGCTGTTTTCGGCAGTGACTGTGTCGCCGCCTATGGCAACTATCTTATCGCCCTTCTGAAGCCCCTCGGTCTGCGCCGGGGAGTTGGGATAGACTTCCGTTATGAGCAGATACCCGCTCTCGGGGTCAGTCTCGACCTCAACGCCGATGCCCGCGCTGCGTCCCTCAAGCTTCGAGGAATAGAGCTTGTAGGCGTCCGCGTTCATATAGCGGCTGTACTTGTCGCCGAGTCCGTTGATATAGCCGTTTTCGAGGTTCGAGTCGAGCAGAGCCTCGTCTATATCTCCGTAATACTTAGAGCGGACGATCTTGTCGACCTCCTCGACCGCGTCATACATCTGCGCGCGCTTGGGAAGGTCGGTTATCAGCTTGTTGTACATACGCTGTGAGACCGACATCGTTATTGCGAAGGTCGCGGTCGCACTCAGAATAATGAGCGCAATCGCAAGTCCGAGCGAAATTTTCTTGTTCATTTGCTTTCACGTTCCTTCCTGCCTGGAATCAATTCGGAGGCGTGACGAAATTCAAGGGATTGAGCCTGTTGACTACGCCGTTTTTGACCTGCATGACCTGGAAATGGACATGCGGTCCGGTGACATATCCGGTGTTGCCCATATAGGCGATGACCTCGCCTTTTTCAACATACTGTCCCGCCGAAGCAACTATCTTCGAGCAGTGGCCGTAATATGTTCTGTAGCCGTCGCCGTGGTCGATGGTGATATAGTTGCCGCCGACATCGGAATAGCCTCTGACGAGCACCTTGCCGCTCTGCGCCGCGACTATCTTCTTGCCGTAGGAGACATTGACGCCGTTTTCGCGCACAACTATATCGATAGCCGGATGCATGGTGTATGTTCCGTCGCCCTCGGGGTCATAGTAGCCGTAGCCCGCGGAAATGTAAGAGTTCTTATATGGAACCGGCCACATCATCTCGCCGTCGTTATAAAATCCATCGTCACCGTCGCCGCTCTGGGAGCCGCCGCTGATGATTTTGTCTATCTGGCGCTCAAATGCCTCACGCTTTCTGTACTGCCGCTGAAGCTCCTGCTGATATTCGGCACTGCTCTTGTCGAGCGAGGTCATGAGAGCCGATATCTGACGGTAGTTCGCGTTATATGCGTTCTGCTTTGAAGCGAGTTCTTTATTTTTAGTGTCGAGTTCGGATTTCTTCTCGACCAGAGACGAGCGCTTCTCTTCGAGAGCTTTTTTGTCCTCGTCGAGCTCCGCCTTGGCGGCGTTGAGTTCCTCGGTCTGCTTTTCGAGCTGGGAGATGAGCTTGTTGTCGTTCTCCGTGACGCTCGCGAGCAGCTGGATGCGAAGCAAGAGCGATGAGATGCTGTCCGACTCGAGCAGTATCTCTATCCACGAGGACGAGCCCGCCATATATGTAGCGCGCAGGCGTTCGGATATCTTCTCCTGCGTGGCGTCGATCTGCTCGTCGAGCTTGTCTATCTTCGACTGAGCTTCGTCAATTTTCTTATCGAGCGCCGCTATCTCCCTGTCATAGTCCGCAATATCCGCATTTAAAACGGAGAGCTGGGAGTTTATGACATCGAGCTGGCTGCTTATCGCCTCGGCCTGAGAAGAAAGCAGTTTCATCTTCTCAGCATTCGAGGTCTGCTGATTCTTTATGCTTTCGAGCTTTTTCTTGTTTGCCTCAATCTCTTTTTCGAGCTCGTTATACTCCTGCTTGAGATCCTCGAGGCTCTTCGCCTGAACCCTTGTCGGGAAAATTCCGGTCATCAGCACGAGCGCCGCGCAAAGAACAAACGCCGCCGCTCTTCTGAGCCATGTGTTACGCTTATTCTTCATCGACTATCGCGAACTCCTTTTCTTTGAGATATTTTGTTATCGACACCGCACTGCCGAGCGCGCCGGAGAGAACGCCGAGCACGATAAACGCGGCGAGCAGTATCAGAGCATATTTGCCGAACGGAGCGATTCCCGACATTCCGATGCCGGAGAGAGTCTTGACGAGCGACCTGCCCGCAATTTCATATATGCCCCAGACGGCAAGCAGGGCGAGCACACCGGAGATAAGTCCGAGCATCATGCCCTCGATCATGAACGGCCATCGGATAAACCACCTCGTCGCACCGACGCTCTTCATAATATTTATTTCGAGCCTGCGGCTGTCCATCGTTATTCTTATTGTGTTGGAGACGATGAAGAGCGAAACTATGAGCAGCAGCGCTATCATGCCCGCACTCACATAGCTGACTGTATTTCTCAGCCCCGCGAGCTGCTTTGCAAGCTGCCTGTTCTCGCGGATATGGAGAACATGCGGGAGTTCGGAAATGCGCTTGACCGTGTCGTCAAACTTATCCGTATCCTTGAGCGAAACTTCGTATGCATCGGGAAGCGGGTTTTCGTCGAGCCCGTCGAAGAGCACGGAGCTGTCCCCCATCTCGTCCTTGAGCTGGGCAAAACCGCTGTCCTTGCCGACGAAAGTGCATTCGCGGACATTTGAAAGCCCTCTGAGGCTCGCGCCGAGCTCGTCCTCCTCCGCTTTCGTCGCGCTGTCATCGACAAAGACCATTATCACATTCTGATCCTCAACATTGCCGATGAACATATTTATATTGACCATTATCATGAACGCAACGCCAATCATCACCATGCAGCTGAACAGCACAGAGACCGACGCTACACTCATCAGTCGGTTGACGTAGAGATTTCTCATTCCCTCGCGGGTGAGGTAGCCGAGGCTTCCGTTATTTTTCATCGCTCTCGTCCCCCTCTCCGTCGTCTTCGAGGTAAATCGAATAATCCGCCAAGACGGAAGAATATGTTGTGTCATACTCGCTTCCGTATCCCGTCGATTCTTTTTCGCGTTCTTTTCTTATGCTTTCGAGAGCCTGCCTGTAGATATCGTCGGCGGCGGTCTCGTTGGCTATCTCCTCCGCCTTTTCCGGGAGTTTTTCAGGTTCCTTTGCGGCAGGTTTCTCCTCCGAAGTCTCGTCCTCGTCGTCGAGATACTTCGTCGCGAAGCCGTCCGCCGGTCGGTTGAGACTGCTTGATTTTGCAAGCGTGCGCTCGCGGTGAGCGGAATTTTTCATTCTACCGTCCGCCGCAACAGTTCCGTTTTCGAGCAGGATAACTCGCTTGTCATATGTGCGGACAAGGTTGTGCTCGTGAGTGACCATGACGACCGTCGTGCCCTCCTGGTTGAGGCGCATGAGCAGGTCGACTATCTCAAGGCTCATCTGCGGGTCGACGTTACCCGTCGGCTCGTCCGCTATGATAAGATCGGCATTATTCGCAAGGGCGCGGGCAAGAGCCACACGCTGCTGTTCGCCGCCGGAGAGCTCGGTGGGATAGCAATTCATCTTGTCCGTCAGCCCGACTATGTCGAGCACGAACGGAACGCGCTTTTGAATCTTGTTCTCCTTAGAGCCGGTGACGCGCATGGCGAACGCCACATTGTCGAACACGGTCATCTTGGGGATCAGGCGAAAATCCTGGAATACTATGCCCAACCCGCGGCGAAAATAGGGTATTTCGCTGCGGGTAAGGGTGCTCAGATCTTGATTTTTGATTATAACTTTTCCATGCGAGGGCACTTCCTCACGCATCATGAGCTTGAGGAAGGTGCTTTTTCCGGCGCCGGACGCGCCGACGACAAAGACGAATTCGCCCTTGTTTATCTTGATATTGACATGGTTTAGAGCATGTGTTCCGTTCTCGTAGGTCTTGGAAACATCTCTGAATTCAATCACAGTTTTCACTCCTATATAAAGCGGTATCCCCCTCGCTTGACTTTATACCGATCTTAAATAACGCCGCAGATCAGTATTTGACAGGCTTCGCATCGAGATACTTCTTGACCATAAGAGCCACCTTGAAGACGATAGCGTCGTCGAACTCGCGCAGGTCAAGGCCGGTGAGCTTCTTGATCTTCTCGAGTCTGTAAACAAGAGTGTTGCGGTGGACAAAGAGCTTGCGGGAGGTCTCGGAGACGTTGAGGTTGTTCTCGAAGAAACGCTGAATGGTGAACAGAGTCTCCTGATCGAGGCTGTCAATCGAGCCGCGCTTGAACACCTCGCGCATGAACATATCGCACAGGGTCGTGGGAAGCTGATAGATAAGTCTTGCGATGCCGAGATTGTCGTAGCTGACTATGGTCTTTTCGGTATCGAACACCTTGCCGACCTCGAGGGCTATCTGAGCCTCCTTGAACGAACGGGCAAGCTCCTTGACGCCGGTGACGGTCGTGCCGATGCCGACATATGCGTGGATATAAAGGTCAGTTGTCAGAGAATCGGAAATGGAGCGCGCGAGCTTCTCGAGATCCTTGGTCTCGATGTTGCTGCGGACTTCCTTGACGAGAGCTATCTCGTTTTCGTTTATGTTGATGACGAAATCCTTGGTCTTGTCCGGGAACAGATTCTGGATAACGTCGAACGCCGCGGAATCGTTGTGCTCGGTGATCCTTATCAGAAGGACGGTGCGGACTGCGTCGCTGTTGAAGCGGAGTTCGCGCGCCTTGATAGCGATATCGCCGGGAAGGATGTTGTCAAGAATAACGTTCTTGACGAAGTTGCCCCTGTCGAATTTCTCGTCATAGCACTGCTTGATGTTGCTCAGCGCCACGCAGCAGATATCCGCATATTTGCCTGCAAGCTCATCTTCGCCGTCAATGAAAACAGCATACTCGGCCTGCATGTGAGAGCCGAACGAGCGGTAAGTGCAGCCGTTAACGATGCGGTCGCCGTCCTCCGCAAAAATCTGCGAAGCGTTCGAGATAACCTCGCCTATTTTGCCGAGCTCACTGCAGGAGATTATGGTGCCGGTCTCATCAATAACGCCGATCGTTCTGTCAACAGCGTCGCGCATCTGATGGATGACACCCTGGAAAAGCCTGTTTGACATAATATCTACCCCTATTCTGAATGATTTCAACTTCTGCCGTTTTAGACATTTTGACAACTGCGCTATAGACATTTTACACAATCGCGCGCTCAATTGCAATACATAACGGGCTAAAAAATGTGTAAAATAAAGGATTTTTTTCATAATCGGGTAAAAAAGCATCTGTTTTTATCTATTTCCCACAATTTTTTTAATTCGCTTTTAGTGGATTTGATCTTTGGTCATTTTGTCCATAGAATTCCACATAGGGGGGTTGAGGCGCTTTTATCCGCGCGATTTTTATGGTATAATGAGCCGAGAAAGCGAAAAAGGGGCGCAAAAATGGAAGGCAGCATACTCAGAGCATATATATCCGAAAATATTGAAAAAGCGCAGAGAGAAAATATTCCGACGGCGGTATCGAAATTTCTCGATTCCGCGTCTCTCTCCGCGGCGTCCGCCCTCGCCCGCTCGACTGCGGGCAGATTTATCTTCTGGGGCGGCTTCGAGGGAGCGGAGCGCGTTGTCATGCTCAGCGTCCCCGACTATATTGAGAGCGACGACCCGAACGAAATTTTCACAGTCTATGCGGACGGCTGCCCGCTGAGCGCCGTGAGAATAGAGAAAGACAAATTCTCCGACATTGGTCACAGGGACTATCTCGGCGCGGTCATGGGTCTCGGTCTTACGCGCGAGAGCGTCGGAGACATCTGCGTTCAGCCCGACGGCTGCGACATCATAGCCCTGCCGAACGCCGCGAAATATATCGAAGATAATCTGACGGGCGCGGGACGCGCTACGCTCAAGGCTAAACAAATCCCGCTCGGCGAGGTTCGCGCGCCGCAGGTAAATATAAAGGAAACGAGCATCACCGTAGCATCGCCGCGACTCGACGCAGTAGCGGGCGAGATATTCTCGCTCTCGCGTTCGGCGGCGGCGCAGGCAATAGCCTCGGGCGCGGTGACGGTAAACGACGAGCAGGTATTGAAAGCCGACCGCCGCCTCTCCTCAAAAGACAAAATCGTTCTGCGCGGCAAGGGCAGAGCGATTCTCGGCGAAGAATTCACGCAGACGAAAAAGGGCAGAGTCAGGATAGGGGTCAAAAAATCGGTGTAAAAAACAATAAATCAATTCTTCCATGCATATTTTAATTGACATTATTGCAATAACATGCCATAATAATTACAGGATGTGATTCCAATGAACCAATTAATTTATTCGGTCAATTAAATCAATCGGCCTGCAAGGTCATATGTGTTTTGGCATTGAGTTTGCAGCGCGGCAGACAACGGACATAAGCGGAGGTACGAATTATGAAGAAGCGAGGCAAAATCGCTGCCGCTGCGGTGATGATTCTGCTTGCGGCGGCACTCGTATACAGCGTCTGCGCGGGAACGGTAACGGTTGCCGGGCTTCACGGCGCGGCGGATATCGACCCTGTCAAGGTTGAGAGAATCGAATTTATCAAAAACCGCGAGACACAGCAAATTTGGCGCAGCGAAGATTACGGCGTGCGAAAAAGCGTATGCGATTTTCTCAATAACGCACATTGCATAAAATCGCTTTCACCGACCGCACACGGCGGCGGAATGACCGTAAACATCTATTACCGCGAACCGAAAAACGGGGCAGAATATGTCTCTGTGTCCCTGCAAAGCAAAAATGTGATAGAGGGCTCGAGATTTGCGGGCGCAGATTCGCCGATGCGAAACTACAGAATAATCTTCGGCGGATACTCCTCGAAGGATTGGGACGCGATACTGCAAAAATGCGAGAGAGTAAATTGAAAAGTCATACCGACTTACCGTATATTTTCACATACAACCCTCGATGCAAAAGGAAAATCCTGCCTGAAGCGCAAGCTTCGGGTAGGATTTTCGGCTTATTCATCCGTTCAAAGGACGGTTTGAGGTTTATTTTTACTTTTGGAGCTCATACACTCTCGTCTCGTTATACACATACTCGTCGAGACAATAAAGCTTTGCGTCGCTGAGTTTTCCGTTTTCGAACCATAGCTCCGCAACAACCGGATAATATATCTCGTCCGGCGAACCTCTGCCCGCATGACTCACGCGGCAGTATTCGTTCTCCTCTCCGTTTTTAAGCGTCAGGAATCTCGCGAATATATCGCCGTTTTCTCCGGCAAGCTTTTTCATGACCTCGTCTTTTCTGTCTCCAGCGCGGACTGTTTTGAAGTTCTGATAACAGTCTCTTCCGCCGCTTCCGCCGGAATGGTGATCCGGGATATAGCCGTATTTATCCTTGACGGCGGCTCCGCTTCCGACGCCTTTTGATTCTACGCAGCCGTCGGAATCGGCTCTGAGATAAACAAAGCCGTTGCTGCCGTTTCGCCCGTAAATGTCGTTGTCGTCATAGAATATGTTCGGATTGATAAACACAGTATAGCCCTCGTCTGTAACCGTAAGCTCAAGCTCGCCGAGCGAATATTTAAGGCGCTTGCTCATTTCCCTGCTCTGCGTTTTGCGGTATTCGTCAAACGGCATATAGCCCTGAACGCGAAGTCTCCGCACCGCCTCGTTATAATCCATGCCGAGGTCTATAGATTCGAACGCCGCTTCGCTCTGCTTGCATATCCCGTCCGAGGTCTCGAACTTTTTTCCGTTCATTACATACTTATAGCTCCTATAAAACTCCTCCGTGCCCGTGTACATAAAAGTCAAGCCTATCGCCGCTGCGCACAGGACGGATGCCGTTATTATAATACCTTTTTTGCTCTTTTTCTCCGGCGTGCCTTTTTTGCGGAGCTTCATAAACAGGATAAGCGACACCAATGCGAGCCCGATATCAAGCACGATACCCGCTATAAAAGAAATATATTCATTGACAAGTTCTTGCTCGCTCGCAAATTTATATGTAATCAGCGGAGTCAGCTTTTCAAGCATAAAGCATATATCGCAGACGAGCGCATATATCGCGGGCTGAGTGTAGCCGCTGGAAATCAGAGTTGCGCCGAACAGCAGATTCGGTATGCCTATTGCGAGCAGTGTTTTCTTAAATCCCTTTCTGTAGGCAACTGCCAAAGCAAAGGAGAACGCGAGTATTATCGCAAAGCTTGCAAAAATTTCAACCGTCTCCGGGCTGCCCTTAGAGTCCGCGCTCCATATCCACACGCCGCAAGACATCGCTGCCATTATTACAGCTGCCGTCAGCACAAACGCCAAAATCGGCATCCAGATTTTTTCGCCGTAGACTTTCTCGAAATCCTTTTTCACCATTGCGGTTACACCTCCGTCGTCGCCCATATCGGCCAGCGCCTTTTGGATGCTTTCATCCTCGCTGTAGCCGATCTCGGTATAAAAATCGATGTGGTCGGATATATGATCCCGCAGCTCCTCGCGGATAAGTTTTTGCCGCTTCTTCGAGAGCTTTTCGGGAATCACCGAGTCAAGATAGCTTTCTATTCTTTTGTCCATTTCTCCACCTCAGACCGCCGAGGGTGCGAATCCGCTCCTTATCACCTTTTCGACGGCGCTCGAATACGAATGCCAGTCCTCGGTCGATTTGTTGAGCATTTTCAGTCCGCGGTCGGTGATGTGATAGTATTTTCGCCGTTTGCCGCGCTCGCCGTCCTGCCAATAGGACTTCACGAGTCCCTCCTGCTCGAAGCCGTGGAGTATCGGATAGAGCGTACCCTCCTTGAACGAGAACACAAATTCGCTGCGCTGTTCGATCTCCTTGATGATCTGGTAGCCGTACATATCCCCCGTTCCGAGGACGGACAGCACGAGCAGCGAGCTGCTGCCCTTCGACAGTTCTTTTTGGATATTCATATAAAGTCCTCCTTTAAGCATAGAGTTTCTATACATCGGTGTTCTATGTATATAGCATAGCATTATATTTCTGTTCTGTCAAGGAAAAATTTGTAAAAAATTTTGTTTCTTATTTTTATGTTATTGCAAGGTGTATAAAAATGCGCCGTTTATCGGCTCGGGAAATTGGATGTGTGGGTGTAAATGAGGACGATAAGCGGTTATCGCAATATTACAGATCAGCACAATCATGTAGGGGCGGATATCATCCGCCCGTGAAAATTGCACAATTTTATTGATATGAACTTGTAGAGTGCGGCGACTCGACGCACCGATGCCGCGCAAGTGGCACGGGAATTCGCACTCTGCCTTCGCGTCCTACCATAAGCAAACATTTTATATTTTCCGCGTTTCGGCGTTTTCTTTTTATTTGAAAAAGAAAACACCTGCAAAAGAAAAGCAAACTCGGGGTTCCACCCCGAGACCCACGCAACGCCGTGCCGCAGTACATAGCTCGCGGCTCTCAATTAGTTGCTCGGCACATTCGCCCGTAAACTCGCTTCGCTCAAACAATACGGGCTCGTGCGTCTTGCTTCGCAAGCCGTTCAGCCCTCTCAAAACATAGTCGCCTATCGCCCTTGGAGCGGGCGCTATGCTCCTTGTTTTTCGCCAACATCGCCTCGCTTCATCCGCCACCGGCGGCGCTTCGGTGATGTTGCCCGCTTGTCTCCGTTAGCCGTCTAACACTGCGGCGCGGCTATTGAAAGTTTGATTATAAAAGTCGGCTGAACTACTTGCTTCTACTTCGCTATGGCTCGAGTGATAGACAAATCTCAACTTGCTAATCTATTCAATCATGTTATATAACTTCAATATATACAAAAATCCCCGACAGGCATTATACTGTCGGGGCTGAATCTATTTATATACACTCTGCGTTATTGCAGGCGGCATATTTATATCAATTTTATTTTATCACAACTACCGTGTTCGGGCGCATTGTCAGAGTGAACTCGCCGTTGTCCGCGGCTATCGTCTCAAGCGGCTCCATGTCGTGCTCCTCATCGAGCATATAAATAGTATATAGCCTGTCTTCGCCCGTTTCGACCTTGAATGTGCGCGGCAGAGGCGCGGCGGCATCGGTATAATATGTGACGAGCAGCATCCGAGTCTTCCCGTCCGTAGCGGCGGCGGAATAGATATCCGGCACATCGCAGCTGACGGCGCACTCGTTTTCGAGCGAGAGCAGCTCGCCCCATGCCTTGACGGGATAATAGCCCTTTAATCTGTCCAGCGTGCCGCGCTTGAACAGTCCGTTCATGCTTGAGTTTATCCGCGCGTCATAGTACATGAGCATATCGGTTTTTTCACACTGGCAGGCGCTCATAACGGCGGCGATAAACGCGGCGCCCTTCAGCGAAGCCTCGGTTTCAAGGCTGCGCTTCCAGCCGTCGCCACTCCAGCCGCAGACATAGTTCCACTCATTGAGTATACTCTCGGTGTCCGTGTAGCCGTATCTGTCGAGCAGAGCGCGGTGGCGGCGCGCGTCGGACGTGAAATCGCTTACCTTCGAGCCGTAGCAGTGCCACGAATAGAAGTCCATCGGCACATTTTCTTCTCTCATCTTTTCAAAGAATGCGTCGAGCCATTTTTCATTGTAGCCGCAGACCGCGGGGCCGCCGATTTTGAGCGACGGGAACCGCGTTTTCAGATGCTTCGCCGCCGTTGCAAAGAAGTCATAGAACTCCTCCGGCGTTCCCGTCCAGCACTTGTCGTTGAAGTCCGGCTCGTTCCATATCTCCCAATATTCAATGCCCATATGATAGCCGTCCGCCCAGCCCTCGTTCATATGCATTATGATGTGCTCGCAGACGACCGCCCATTTTTGATAGTCCTTCGGCGGCATGATACCGTAGTGCTTCGGCCAATGCTCGATTTTACTGCCGAGGCGGTAAAACACCTTTGCGCCCGCGCGCATAATCGTGCCGAGATAAATATCCGTCAGCGTGAAGTCATAGGACTCGGGCGAATACGGGTCGGCGTCGAAATCGGTGAATATATTATGTATATCGACCGTGTGCTCTCCGCCGTAGTCATAGCATATGGACGAATCGTGCGTTCTGGCAAACGGGATGTTCGCCTCCCTGAAGTCCGGCAGATTCGTGAGATTCTGGTCGCCGTTGTCCGTATACACGGGGCCGTTGTTGACGGCGTTCATCGGTTTTATCCTGCCGACAGTGTTTTTGAAATCAACCTTAAGTTTCATATATACCTCCATCAAATATCAAACGAGAACTGCCAATCCTCGCCGTAAATCACCTTTACTTTAACGGGTCTGTCGCTCTCGACGGTTATCTCAGGTCTCTCATTTTCGGACTTTCTCTCTTCGCACATGAGCGTGACATACGAATCCCTGCCGGTCGGCAGCTTCTTTATGCCGTGCTTTTCGAGCTTGCTCACGCGCCAGACTATCTCCGATTTCTCGGCGGAGACTCTGATGCCGAGGATATACTCTATCAGAACGGTTATCGGGAATATGCCCGTCCAGCCGATAAAATCCTTTCGCGCGGGTTCGCCGGGGGAAGCAGTCTCGGGCGCATAGTTCTCCCAGAATGTGCCGGTCTTTCTGTAGACCTCCATGGCGTTTTGGTAGCAGCACTCGGCTATGTCCTTGGCGAGCTTCTCTTTTCCGTTTGCGGAGAGTCCGCAGAGCACCATATAGTTCGTCGGTGCCCAAACTCCGCCGTTCCAGTAGCCGCCGTTATCTTTATAGTCCGGGTGATCCGCAGAGAGCGCGGGGACGCGGTTCGTGCGGTTGAATTCATTTTTATCTTCAAGGTGGCGGCAGAGCGCGTCCACCCTGTCGGGCGGAGCAATTTTTGCTATAAGCGCCCAAAACGCAGCGGCGGTCTTGACAGCAAGAAAGCTTCCGTCCGCCTTGAGATCATAATAGAACCCGTCTTTTTCGCTCCACATCTTCCCGTTGACGAACCTGACGAGATTATCGTATTCGTCCCTGAGCGCGTCAACATCGTCGGAGATGCCGAGCTCCTCCGCCATCATTATAAGATATTCGCAGCTCATCGCCGCCTGGAGCGTCGCGTCTATCCATGACATATAGCTGTGGTGGAAGGTCTCAAGCTGCCAGTCCTCCGAGTCGGGGATGAGCTCAAGATCGCAGCGCGGCAGATTATCCATGCCGCAGCCCCAGCCGCTCGACCAGTAGCTTCCGTCTTTCCAGCGATGATAGTTCTTGAGCCAATGGTGGAACGAGAGCAGCGGATAATAAACTTTTTTGAGTCTCTCCTTATCGCCGTAGTTCTTGTAATACTGCCACTCGCACCACGCCATTATCTCGGGTCCCGTGCTCGTCGGGTCGTGGCGATAGAATCGGTCAACGCCGTCTAATTCGTTTATCTCGCGGCAGATGAAGCCGTCCTTGTGCTGCTTGCAGTAGAAATTGTCGAGCGTTTTCTGGAAGCAGTGGACGCTGTCGCCGTATTTGCCGAACATAAGCATGAAGCAGGAATCCCACATGAATATATGGTCGTTGAAAGCGGCGTCGATATAAGGCGAAACAAAGCCGCTCTCTTTCGTCGGCTTGCCGAGGTTGCGGAAAGCTATCTCCCACGCCTTGTAATATGCGGCAATTTCATCGTCGTGTCCCGCCCACACGGGCTCAGGGAGCTTTCCCCTCTCCTTTTCAAAATCCGGCAGCTCCGACATATCGGGCTGCATGGAAATAAACTCGTTCTTTTCGGCATATCTGTCCTCAACATAAGGGCTGATAGGTTCTTTCATGTTTGCGCTCCTTTCGGGTATTTTCAGTCGAGCTGATTATATCACACTTTTTATTTTTAGTGAATAGTTTTTGCGGCAACACCGCGGCGGCGAAATATATTTTCGCTTTCAAAAATTAACTTTTTGTGAATATTCAAAAAAATATGTCAAAAAGTATTGACTCCGATATATAAATATGCTACTTTGTAATTGCAGATAGGTTTTCTGCGACAGAACATCATATAATTTCGGAGAAGTGTTATGATGCTGTTCGGTTCAAAAAATTATAGATTTTTATCAAGTCTGAGGCGGGTGCGCATTCGGGCAGTTTAATAAGGCGCATAGGTCGGCATCACTGCCGGCTTGTGCGCATTTTTCTTTTTAATCAATCAAGAGCAAGGTGACAAAGATGAAATCAACCACCAAAAGAGAAGTTCTGACAGGTGTAATTACATTTCTTGTTTACGGCATTCTGGGCTTTGCGGCTTCTGTTCTTACCTCGCTCCCCGAAGCCGGACTGGATAGCCTCGCGGCGAGCCACGCCGTGTTCATCATCGGAAGCATCGCAAGCTCCGCTGTTCTTGTCGGCGGAATAGCGTTCGGAATAGTATTCGGCAGAAAAAGATCGAACGGATATCTCATAGGGCTCATCGCCTCCGTCGTCTTTTTCCTCGGCTCGGGATTAGGCTTTTTCTATACCCTGTCGTCAATCGGAGTGATAGATATCCATGACATAAGGTTTCAGAGCCTATATGAGCCCTCCATTACTATAATAATAGCTTACGCCGCCGTGCCGTACATCGCCTATGCCGTTGCTCGCATAAAAGCAAACAAAAGAAATAAAATTGAAACTGCATAAATCATCAAACGCCGCCTGTTTCTCCGCAGGCAGCGTTCTCAAAGCAAATAAAAAACGCCTCGATGATATTTCATCAAGGCGTTTTCTGGTGGACGCTAACGGACTCGAACCGCTGACCCTTCGCACGTCAAGCGAATGCTCTACCAGCTGAGCTAAGCGTCCATTTGAGCTGAATTTTTCGGTCTTTCCCGTTCAGCAGAGCCTATTATATATGAACGCCGCGCGAATGTCAAGCATAATTTTAAAAAAATTGATTTTTTTGTGAACCGCCCGCAGAAATGCTATTTTCAGCCTGCGGGGCTCATTCTAATTTATTTAAAAACGATATCGAGCACCAGCATTGATATCACCCCGGGCACGCCGAGCAGCGCACCCGCGCCGAGCGACCAGCGGTTGACGGAGAGCTGTATCCCCGTTGCAAGCCCCGCGATATTGACAGCGAACAGCGCCGCCGCGCCGCCTATCGCGTTGAGTATCAGCGCCGAAAAGCCGCGCCTGTTCGTCACGGAGAACACCGTTATCGCGAGCGCGGCGGCAGCGAGAAATATTATAAGAACCGTTTTCATTCCCGTTGACAAGGCTATCCCCTCATTCCAGTTTGTAGCAGACGGCGATGTCGCTGCTTTCAAGCCCCTCCTGCTTTGCGAGCTTCAGGAGCCTGTGGTAGCGGCGCTTGAGCGATTCGAGCTCATATATCGCGGCCTCGACCGAGTCGTCGTCCTCGCCGTATTCAAACCGCAGATATGCCGCGTCCATCTCCTTTTTGAGCGCTCTTATGTCCACGAGCAGCTGCTCCTCCCTTGTCGGAGCTTCGTCCGCCTTTTTGAGCTTTCCTCCGAGCAGATATTTGAAAGCAGTAACCATTTTTTCGTCCTCCCGGTATTATTTGTATAGCAATTATGGGACAAATATGATAAAATAATTCAGCCGGACGATATTTTTCGCCCGAACGCCAAAAATATATAGGATGTTTATAATAAAGGAGAATGTGTTTTGAAGCTTTATCCCATGGTATTGACGCCCTTCGTCTCGGAAACTGTCTGGGGCGGGCGCAGGCTCATTGACGAATATTCCGTTGTCACAAACAAGCGAAACGCCGCCGAGGCGTGGGTCATGTCCGCGCACAAAAACGGCAGCTCAACAGTCGCAAACGGCGAATTTGCGGGAAAGTCTCTTCGCGAAGTCTATCTCGAGCACCCCGAGCTCGGCGGCAAAAACTGCGCCGGATTCTCCGATTTCCCGGTGCTGATAAAATTCATCGACGCCGCGGCGGATCTCTCGGTTCAGGTTCACCCCGACGACGCCTACTGCCTGAAAAAGGGAAGCGGCGCGGGAAAGACCGAGTCGTGGTATATCCTTGACTGCGAGCCGGGCGCCTATCTTCTGCTCGGCTTTGAAAAAGACATAACCCGCGAGCAGTTCAGGCAGTCGATAACCGACGGCACTCTGACCGACTATGTCAAGAAAGTCCCGGTCAAAAAGGGAGATTTCTTTTTTATAGAGTCCGGCACGCTTCACGCGATATGCAAAGGCATCCTGCTCGCCGAGGTTCAGCAGAACTCGGACACGACCTACAGAATATATGACTACGGCCGCCTGGGCTTTGACGGCAAGCCGCGCGAGCTCCATGTTGAGGATGCGGTGAATGTCACGCACATGGGAGTATACAAAAACCCCTGCACGCCGAAAAAAGACGGCAATGTCACGAATCTTGTCGCCTGCCCGTTCTTTACTGAGCGCGTTCTCGATATCGACGGCTCTTTTGACGGCACTGCGGACGAAAAATCTTTTGTGTCGCTTCTTATTCTTGACGGCGCGGGCTCGCTCGAATGCGCGGGAGAGACTCTTGAATTTTCAAAGGGCGGCAGCATTTTCATTCCCGCAAACTGCGGCGACTACAAAATAAACGGAGAAGCAAAGATCCTTGAAACAAGGGTCTGATATTACAAATGGCAGTTTTAAGCGTACAGAATCTTGATATGGAGTTCGGCGAGCGCACGCTGTTTTCGGGCGTGAGCTTTGAAGTCGGCGAGCGCGATAAGATAGGCTTCATCGGCTCGAACGCAACGGGCAAAACGACCCTCTTCAAACTCATCACCGGCGAGCTCGAGCCGACCTCGGGCGGGGTATATCCCGGCAAAAATATAAAGATAGGCTATCTCGAGCAGCACGCCTGCGCGGGGAGTCAAAAGACGGTCTATGACGAGATGGAGAGCGTGTTCGAGCCTCTTATGAAAAAAGAGAAACGGCTCGAAGAGCTCGCGGATCTCATCGAAGCGGGGCATGGCGACATTGACGCGCTCATCGCCGAGCAGAACAGGCTGCACACCGAGTTTGAGGACGAGGGCGGGCTGACCTACAAAAGCCGCACGCGCTCGGCGCTCACTGGTCTCGGATTCTCGGAGAGCGACTTCTCGCTCCCCTGCTCCCTGCTCTCGGGCGGCCAGCGGTCAAAGCTCGCGCTGGGCAAGCTGCTTTTGAGCGCGCCCGATTTGCTTTTGCTCGACGAGCCGACGAACCATATAGACCTGACAAGCCTCGAATGGCTCGAAAGCTTCATCAACGACTACCGCGGCAGCGCGGTAATTATAAGCCACGACCGCTATTTTCTCGACAAGGTGACGACAAAAACAATGCTGCTCGAAAACGGCAGAATCGAGATGTTCAACGGCGGCTACTCGCGCTTTCTTGAGCAAAAAACCGAGCGCGACGAGATCGAACGCCGCCACTACGAGCGGCAGATGGACGAGGTTCACCGCCTCGAGGGCATAATCGAGCAGCAGCGCCGCTGGCGGCATTTCATAACCGCGGACAGCAAGCAGAAGATGCTCAACAAGAAATTGGCGGAAATCGACGTGCCCGACCGTTCGGCGAGAACTCTCGGCTTTTCGTTCGGCGAGGTCGAGCCGACGGGCAACGAAGTCCTGAATGTCAGGGGACTGTCCAAGTCATTCGGCAGCAAGCATCTTTTCAGCGGCGTCGAGTTTCAGATACGCCGATCCGACCGCGCGTTTTTGCTCGGCCCGAACGGATGTGGAAAGACGACTCTTTTAAAAATACTTATCGGCAAGGAGAAAGCCGACTCCGGCTCATATCTCTTCGGCGCAGGCGTTCAGGTCGGTTATTTCGACCAGACGCTCTCCTCGCTCAACAATAACAATACAGTCCTTGATGAAATTTGGAATCTGCACCGCGACTTCACCGAGGCGCGCGTGCGCACTCTGCTCGGGCAGTTCCTGTTCTGCGCGGACGACGTTTTCAAAAAAATAGAGACTCTGAGCGGCGGCGAAAAGGCGCGGCTTTCGCTCTTGAAGCTGATGCTCTCGGGAGCGAATGTCCTGCTGCTCGACGAGCCGACGAACCATCTCGATATCCCCTCGCGCGAGGCGCTTGAGGCGGCTCTGCTTGATTTCGGCGGCACGATGCTCGTCGTGTCCCACGACAGGTATTTTATAAATAAATTATCCACCCGCGTGCTGTCGATAGGCATGAACGGCGCGGAGAGCTTTGAGGGCGGCTACGACGACTACGCGGCGAAAATCGCCGAGCAGAGCGCGGAGAAACCGAAAGCTGCTAAGACCATGGGCAAGGGCGGCGAGGACTACAAGCGCCGCAAGGAGCGCGAGAGCGAGCTGCGCCG
>CAVAWW010000004.1:0-78161 GCA_963592475.1 bacterium | reverse complement strand
CGCCGAACGAGTGACCGACGAGATTTATCTTCTTTATATTGCCGTCCGCGTCGGGTTCGCCCCAGCCTTCGATCATCGGCTCGGAATATGTCCTGCCGTAGCGGCTGTGGTGATATTTTTCGGAGTGCGCCGCGCCGTAGTCAACGCGCGTTCCGGTTATCTGTGCGTAGAGCTCGCATACTCTGTCCCAGTTGCTCGACATCGGACCGACGGATGCGGCATAGCTCTCATAGCGGCTCTTGTTCATCTCGTCCATGAGCGAGCATGATGCCGAGCCCCAGTAGGGGAGCGTGTCGTCGATTCCCTCGTCCTCGCCCCAGCCGAAAAGACCGTGGACATATACATAGGGGTATTTGTTGATATCAATCGACCCGATCGCGCTCACTCCCTGTGCGGCGAGTGTGAATATGAGCGCCAGAACTGTTATCAGGCTCAGTGTGCGTTTAACGATTTTCGCTTTCATCAAAGATCCCTCCTGTATCATTACATTTAAAAGTTTATCTTATCAATAAAGCCGGGGATTTTATATTTTGTAAAAATAAGATTGTTTTTCACTCTTTTTGTAAAACGGTTTAAGAATTTTTTAAACAGTGTTGCAAAAATGACAAATTTCTGTGACGAAAATGACAAGGTTCATAAAAGGAAATATTTTTCGGACTGCAAAATTTTGTTTATGAGCGAATAAAAACCGACGCTCCGGCGATACTAATCGCAAAAGGAGTGAGAAAAATGATCGACAGAATATCGCTTATTTTAGTAATAATCGGCGCGCTCAACTGGGGCAGCATAGGCCTGTTCAAATTCGATATCGTCGCGTGGATATGCGGCGGCCAGGGATCGATAGTCGCGAGGATAATATATACGCTCGTGGCGCTCGCAGGCATCTGGTGCATCTCGCTGTTTTTCAGGGAGAATACGCTCCTCGAGACGAATGACGGAAAAACGAAGTAAACTTTTCAAAAAAGGAATTGGAAATTGCAGCGGCGGCGGAGAGTGCAAAGGCGCTTTTCGCCGTCGCTTTGTTTAACGCCGACTTATCTGATGCAAAGCCGAGCGCAAAAATTTTTAAATTTTTTGATAACTTTGTAGGGAAAACAGGATTTTTTGCGTATATATTATTGAAAGGGGTGAGAACGGATGAGACTCAGCGACAGTTTTCTCGAACAGCTGCGCGCAAATACGGATATAGAGAGCGTCATTTCTCCCTATGTCAACCTGCGCCGAAGGGGCAAGAACCTTGTCGGACTCTGCCCGTTCCACAACGAAAAGACCCCGTCATTTACTGTTTATCCCGAAAACGGGAGCTTCTATTGTTTCGGCTGCGGAGTCGGCGGCGATGTGATAACTTTCGTGCGCCGAATGGAAAATCTCGACTATATGGAGGCGGTCAAGCAGCTTGCGGACAGAGCGGGAATGGCTCTGCCGGAGGACGGCTATGACGATACCCTCGCCAAGAAGCGTACCGCCGTTTTGGCGGCGAACCGCGCGGCGGCGAAGTTTTTTCACTCGCAGCTCTTTACCGACAGAGGCAGACATGCCCTCAACTACTTCCTTGACCGCGGGCTGACTATGGAGACTATCCGCCACTTCGGCTTGGGCTTTGCCCCGGACGATTGGCGCGCGCTTAAAAATCACCTCAACGAACAGGGCTTTGACGATGTTCTGCTCG
Organism: bacterium; assembly: GCA_963592475.1. Classification (GTDB taxonomy): domain Bacteria; phylum Bacillota; class Clostridia; order Oscillospirales; family Acutalibacteraceae; genus CAG-177. Next base: position 76,492 of record CAVAWW010000004.1, on the reverse strand, counting down.
AGAGCGCGAATCTCCTGCGCCGCAGCGACAAAAACGGAAAAGTATCTTATTACGACAACTTCCGCAACCGCGTGATGTTTCCGATAATCGACCCGCGCGGCAATGTTATAGCGTTCGGCGGCAGAGTGCTCGATGACTCGAAGCCAAAATACATAAACACTTCGGACACGCTTGTTTATAAAAAGAGCAACGGCGTCTTTGCATTGAATTTCGCAAAGAACGGAAACGACGGCAAGCTCATTATCGCCGAGGGCTATATGGATGTCATAGCCCTGCATCAGGCGGGCTTCGCAAATGCCGTCGCCTGCCTCGGTACCGCGCTGACAAAAGAGCAGGCAAATCTGCTTTCGCGCTATGCGAATGAAATAATCCTCTCGTATGACGCCGATGAGGCGGGTCAGAAAGCGACCGCCCGCGCGCTCGGAATATTCGGCACCACGGGCATGGAGATAAAAGTTCTGCGTCTGACCGGCGGCAAGGATCCCGACGAGATAATCAAAAAATACGGCGCTCAGCGCTTCCGCGATATCATAAACGGCGCGGCGAACGACACGGAGTACAGACTCATTCGGGCGCGTCAGGGGATAGACCTGTCCACCGACGACGGAAAGGTGAAATATCTTTCCGCGGCGACGGAGGTGCTCGCGGGGATACCGAGCCCCGTCGAAGTCGATGTCTATGCCTCGCGCCTTGCGAATGAGCTCGGCGTGGACAAGCTCGCTATCGAATCGCAGGTGAAATATAAGCGCGAGGGGCTCAGAAAACGCCGCATGGCTCAGCGCGAGCAGGATCAGAAGCGCCTGCTGATAAACGGACAGAACACAAAGAATCCGGAGCGCTCCCAGCATCTGCGCGCCGCAAAGGCGGAGGAGACGCTGATAGCCTCGCTCATGCGGAACCCGGATTTCTATAACAAGCTCAAGGACGAGCTGTCTGCGGATTATTTCGTCACCGCGCTCAACAGACGCATCTTTTCGGTCATCCTTTCGCGCCTTGACGAGGGCGGCAACACCGAACCGTATTTCCTCTCGTCCGAGTTCACGCCCGACGAGATGGACGAGGTCGAGCGCATATTCCGCTCTGCGGCTCAGCTGAGCAACACTGTCGAAGAGTGCGCCGACTGTATAAAAATACTCAAAGAGGAAAAAAATAAGCCGGAGAGCATAAAAGCCTCCGAACTGAGCGACGACGATTTCGCAAAGCTGTTCAGACCCGATAAACAGGATTGATATCCTGTTTTGGGTCATGACATAAAAGACCGACTCAATATGCAACATAAAGAGAAGGAGACAGAGAAGTAATGGATGGTATCGAAAAAAGACCGGCGGTGAAAGCCCTTATCGAAAAGGGTAAAGCCGCAGGCAAACTGACCACCCAGGAGATCGACACGGTAATAGTCGACATGGATCTCGATATCGAGGATCTTGACAAGCTCTATGAGACTATCGAGGCGCAGAATATCGAGATAATCGACGACCTGTCGATGCTGGATGTGGACGATGTCAACTTCGATCTGGGCGAGACGCCCAAGTCGACCGCTGACACCGCGGGGGTCACTGACGACAAGAACATCACTATCGACGACCCCGTCAAGGTCTATCTCAAGGAGATAGGCAAGGTTCCGCTGCTCACCCCCGAGGAGGAGATCGAGCTCGCTATCAGAATCGGCGACAACGACCCCGCCGCAAAGCGCAGACTGACCGAGGCGAACCTCAGACTCGTCGTCAGCATCGCAAAGCGTTATGTCGGCAGAGGTATGCAGTTCCTCGATCTTATTCAGGAGGGCAACCTCGGACTTATCAAGGCTGTTGACAAGTTCGATTACACAAAGGGATTCAAGTTCTCAACCTACGCCACATGGTGGATAAGGCAGGCGATAACCCGCGCCATAGCCGACCAGGCGAGGACGATAAGAATCCCCGTCCACATGGTCGAGACCATAAACAAGGTCAAGAAGACCAACAGCCAGCTGCTGCACAAGAACGGCAGAGACCCCACGGCGGAGGAAATAGCCGAGGTGCTCGATATGCCCGTTGACAAGGTGCGCGAGATAATGCGCGTGGCTCAGGAGCCCGTCTCCCTTGAGACCCCCATCGGCGAGGAGGAGGACAGCCATCTCGGCGACTTCATCCCCGATGACGATGCTCCAGCCCCGGCGGACGCAGCCTCCGCGACCCTGCTCAAGGAGGAGCTCGCCCATGTGCTCAAGACCCTCACTCCCCGTGAGGAGCGCGTGCTCTCGATGCGCTTCGGACTCACCGACGGCCATCCTCATACCCTTGAGGAAGTCGGCAAGGAGTTCAACGTTACCCGTGAGCGTATCCGCCAGATCGAGGCGAAGGCTCTGCGCAAGCTTCGTCACCCGACGAGAAGCAAGAAGCTCAGGGACTACGTCGAATAATAAAACAATCAAAAAATCAGCCGTAAGCGTAAAAACTTGCGGCTGGTTTTATTTTTTTGTGATTTTTTGACATTGTGTTGCTGAAATTGACAACAAAGTTCTTTTGCTGTCTTTTATATGTGACTGTGCGAACTGCCGAGCTGAAACTGAATCGCTCTTCATAACTAAAAAAGCACTCAAAAGTTCTTGTTCATACCGAAAAAAGCGGGCTTAATACCGAGCCTATAGACAAAGAAAATTTTTCTGTTATTATATGTCCGAAAATGACCCGCATTTGCGGGAATCACAAAACGGGAGCAAAAAAATATGGAAAATGATGTAAGAACAGAAGGCATGTATGAATACACCGTCCGCTTCGGAGAAGCGACGATAGTCAGGCATCTCATAGAGTATGGTTCCGGGGAACATGATATTGTAATTCCGGCATATCTCGGCGGATATCCGGTCGTTGAAATCGGAGGTGCGGCGTTTCAGGATCAGTTCAACATAACAGGTAGCGTGACCATTCCGGAGGGCGTGCGTGTAATAGGATGGGGTGCGTTTTTTGACTGCCACGAAATAGCTGAAATCAAATTGCCGAGAACGCTCGAACGAATCGAGGACAGAGCGTTTGCTTATTGCTGCGGTCTCCGGTGGATGGTTGTTCCCCGCGGAGTCAATTATATCGGCGAACACGCATTCTGGAGATGCTCTTCCGCAACTAAAATATGGCTTCCCGATACCGTAACCGATATCGAGGATTGGACTTTTGATGAGTGCGGTCAGCTGTATGAATTATATATGCACTCCGGTACAAAAATTTCCGGCGAAAGAGTGTTCGACAGATGCTGGGAGCTGAATGAAGTCATCCGCTATGATTACATGGAGGAACCGACGGATGGGGACTTTGAACGGGCTGAGGGAGTCGGCCTTGTCCGCGAGAATATCGAACGCTATAAAATGTGGTAAAAGATTGTATGAAGGGCAAGAAGAGGAGAAAAGGCAATGATCAGAGAAATAGGTTCATACATCTATGATGAGACCGAAAACGGGGCGGTCATTCTGGAGTGCGACAAGAACATAAGCGGAGATGTTGAGATACAGGAGAGCTTTTTCGGTGTTCCGGTCGTTGGTATAGCGGCGTTCGCGTTCATGAAATGCAAGCGAATGCTTGGCGTGCAGATTCCCGACAGCGTCACTGAAATCGGACGCGGAGCGTTCTATGGCTGCACCGAGATGAGAAGTGCTGTTCTGCCGGCGAATGTTAGAGATATATCCGAGTGGACATTTGACTCATGCACCAGTCTTTTCGGCATGGTCCTGCCGAGAGGAATTGTCAGCATAGGCAGCAGGGCGTTCGGTCAGTGCAGGTCTCTCAGCGAAATAGATTTGCCCGACACCGTGGAATATATAGCGGGCGATGCGTTTGAAGACTGCATCTGTCTCGAGAGCGTCAATGTCGCCACGGGAAACGAGCATTATATAAACGATCAGAATGTCCTGTTCAGCGCGGATATGACGGAGCTCGTGCTGTGCATGTCGGATGATTTTGTTGATGATTTTGCTGTTCCCTACACGGTCAGACGCATTGGTGAAGGAGCTTTCTGCAACTGGACGGAACTAGAAAGGCTGGAACTTTCCGATGAAACCGAAGAGATAGGCGCACGGGCGTTTTCGGGATGCAAAAAGCTGGTGGAAATAGAAATGTACGACGGTCTGACGAAAATCGGAGCCCGCGCATTCAATGAGTGTGTCGCCATTCAGGAGATATGCCTGCCTGGCAGCATCCACAGCATAGGGGACGAGGCTTTTGCGTATTGTCTGAATCTCACCGATATAAATCTGCCCGGTCGAATCAGGAAGCTCTCGCGCGGAATGTTTGAAGGGTGTACGGAGCTTAAAAAGCTTTCGATTCCCGAAAATATAGCGACCATAGAAGAGCGCGCGTTTAACTGCTGCTATAAGCTCAGCGACATAACAATTCCGCGCGGCGTGAAGCGCATAGGCGAGAATGCGTTCAGAAGATGTTTCAGGCTGAAAAATGTCCGCTTTGACGGTACAAGAGAAGAATGGAACGAGGTGTCCGTCGCCCCCGGCAATGAGTGCCTCTTAAGAACGATAAAATGCAGCGATGACGCGGAGGATTGAAAATGAGAAGCAAAACATTTGTGACCCGTACAAAGTATAAGTACACAGTACTTTTCGATGACGTGACGATAACGGAATGCCGAACCCACGAGTCCGTAGTAAGAATTCCAAAGACTGTTAAGGGTTATCCCGTGACGCGCATAGGCAATATGGCGTTCGGAAAATGCGCCTCGACGCTTGAAGAAGTGACGGTGCCGGATGGCGTTGAAGAGATAGGCGATGGTGCTTTCAGGGATTGTGTCGCCCTTAAAAGAGTGAATCTTCCCGAAGGCCTTCGCTATATAGGAAGCAATGCCTTTGCCGGATGCTGTGAGCTCAGTGAAGTAAAACTTCCGGAGGGCTTGACGGCGATTGGGGATTCCGCCTTTGCCGGCTGCGGCAAGCTGACGGATATAAACATCCCCGGCACAGTCGAATGTATCGGCGATAATGCCTTTGCCGGCTGCGGAATAACCGAGATAACTTTTCCGAACATCTTGAGAAGCCTCGGCTTTTCGGCGTTTGCCTGCCCCGGTCTTAAAAAAGTCACCGTTCTCGGCGATATATATAATGTCGGTCACTACGCATTTTCTAATGAAACAGAGCGTTTTCACAAGAATATGGAACTTGTGATATCCGATAACGTCACGGGAATCAAATATATATGCAATGAGCTTTTTGGCGATATCCCGGGAGAACAGGCGGCGCTCGAAATTCCTTTGGGAATAAATCTTAACGACGGGTGCTCCATAAATTATACCGGCACAGGCGAACAATGGTCGGAGTTAACGGAAAGAAACATGGTCAGAATAGAGGGAAACATATATCCCGGCAAAAAGAGCTCCCCGTATTTTTATACCGCGTTCGGCGGCGAGGCTACGATAAGCGGATGCGACAAATCCGCCTCCGGCGATCTTGTTATACCGTCGGAAATCGACGGATATAAAGTGACTTCCATAAGAGACCACGCTTTCGAGGGCTGCAGCGGTATCGAAAGCGTAGTCGTCCCGGCGAGCGTAACAAGAATCGGATGCTGCGCATTTGAAAGATGCGGGCTGGAGAAGATAGTGCTCCCGGATGAATTGCGGGAAATCGCGAGCGATACTTTTGCATTTTGTAAAAATCTGCGCGAGATAAAGCTTCCGGACAGTCTGCTGCATATCGGTATTGATGCCTTTCGCGGCTGCAGCGCACTTGAAGAGGTCACTTTCCCGGAAAAGCTGCTCTCGGTCGACGGTACGGCTTATAAAGATTGCGATAATATCCGCGAGCTGACAATGCTGGGAGATATTAAAGACATTGGAATGGGTGTATTCAGCGGAACAAACAATATTCGTAAAATAACGATCTCAAAAAATGTGAGCAGCCTCAGAGAAATATGGAGCGCACTGAGGCTTTCTACTGATGATGATCTTGAGCCGTGCAACTTGGACGAGCTGAATTATACCGGCAGTAAAGACGAGTGGGAGACGCTGCTCAGATTTTCGGAGATAAGATTGAGTGACACAAAGATCCGGTTCGGCACAGAAAGCGGTCCTTACCGTTATGTTCTGCATTTCGATGAGGCGGAGATAATCGATTGTGACAAGGAAATCTCCGGAAGAGTCGAGATTCCGTCCGAATTTGACGGCTATAAGGTAGGGTGCATCGGAAAAGAAGCGTTCTGCAACTGCCGCAATATCGAAAGCCTTGTGATTCCGCACAGTGTTAAAAGAATTGATGACAATGCCTTCGAAGGCTGCGAAAAACTTATGCAGGTAACTGTTTTGTACGGCACCGAGGAAATCGGAGATGAGGCTTTCAGCGGATGCGAAAATCTTATGAGCGTAGATTTACCCGAGTCTATAAAGCAAATAGGATGCGGCGCATTTGAGGGTTGCTCTGCTCTGACAATGGTATCGCTTCCGAGCGGTATAAGTAACATAAGACGCAACCTGTTCAGAGATTGCCGAAATCTTACGCGCGTGGATATTCCGAACGGAGTAAGATGTATTGATGACGCGGCGTTCTTTGGCTGCGGGAACCTTGTGAGGGCGGATATCCCGGACAGCGTAGATATGATAGAGCAGTCGGCATTTGAGAGGTGCAGCAGCCTGCGCGAAATAATTGTTCCTGACAGCGTGCGCTCTCTCGGAGGCTGGGCTTTCAGCGGCTGTGAACAAGCAGATATATCTATATCGGCAAGTTTAGCAGAAAAAGTTTTTTCTGCTTCGGACGGGTTTGATCTTGAGCTCTACAGAATGAATCATGACTTTTTCGATGCCCCAAAAGATTCTTGCCGCAATTATTGCAATTGGCTTTTCAAACATTTGACCTTCCGCAAGATGAAAGGCGCGGGCAAAGAGCTGCTGCATTCGGCTCCGTATTCATATACCCTCAACGAACATGGAGATGCATGCATTGTCGATTGCGACAGATACATAAGCGGAAATGTTGAGATACCGGATGAGCTTGACGGCCATAAGGTGACTGCCATTGGCGATTATGCTTTTATGGGATGCGAGCATATTGAAGATATAAACATTCCCGAGAGCGTTACGGCGATAGGCAACAGCGCATTTTATTTGTGCCATAATCATATGATGCCCGGATTGCGTCAGAGGATAAACATTCCCGCCGGTGTGAAGATATTAGGCGCGCATGCTCTGCATGACTACTACGAAATATGTTATGGCGGAACAAAAGAGGACTGGGAAAATATTCAAAACCATGAGACGGTTCATGGCAGAGTGATTTGTAGCGACGGAGTGATTTGTAGCGACGATGTTTTTTGCTAACAAAAAACAGAGAATTCTTTTTTGAATCAGATTAACAATTGAAAAAGCCCCGCCGACATTTTTGCTGTGTCGGCGGGGCTTTGCTCTGATTTTTTGCTCTGATTTTTTTATTTTATTTTCTGTACTTCGCCAGCAGACCTTCGAGGTTCTTGTGGAGTATTTTCTCCCTGTCCTCGTCGCTCAGCGGCAGGGACATAAATGTTTCAAGCTCTTTTTTGACGTTCCACATCGGGTAGTCCGAGCCAAAGAAGATTTTGTCCGTGCCGAAGATGTGGATCATCTCCATTATCCTCTCCGGGCTCATCGCATAGAAGCTGCTCGACGAGTCAACATATACTCCCGCTTCCGAGAGCTCCTTTGAGCCGTAGCCCCATTCCGACCATGCGCCGAAATGCGCTGCGATTATGTCGAGCTTCGGGAAATTTTCGAGGACTTTTATTATTTTAGTCGGCTTTGAATATTGCGTGCGGTAGTCGCCGGTGTGGAAGAGTATCGGCAGTCTGCCCTCGAGCACTTCGTACATGCGCATAGCTTCCGGCGCGTCTATATCGAACTCCTGAAAATCGGGATGCAGCTTTATTCCCGAGAGCCCGAGTGCTATTGCCTCGTCAACTATTTCCGGTATCTCGTCGCCGCATCCGGGGTGGAGTGTCGCAAAGCCGATGAATCGGTCGGGGTGCTCCGATACGCTCTTTGCAATGAACGAATTTATCGAGCGTACCTGGTGCGGGGTCGTCGCGACCGAGTGAACAAGGAATTTGTCAACTCCCGCTTCGTCGCCGACCTTGAGAAGCATGTCGACCGTGCCGTCGAGGTTCATGTCGATGTCGTAGAAATCGCCGATGCTGCGCGCCGCCTTTCTGGCGAGCTTGTCCGGGTATATATGTGCGTGGCTGTCTATTATCATTTTTACATCTCCAGTGTGTTGAAACTTATTTTATGCGCGTCAGTTTACCCCTCACTGCGTGATAGTTTATCTCTCCGAGCGCGAATATCGGCGCATCGCTTTTGAGAGAGTCCGAAAACACTTTCTCGAATTTCGCGCCGGGCATCGCTTCGTTTATTCTTATAACCTTTTCGCCGTCCTTGCAGTTGAGACCGTCCATTTTGCCCGTGTGCGGGTCAAGGCGCGTGGCTATGAGCGTATGTACATTGTACTTTTCGCATATCGGGCGCAGCAGGAACTCGGGCGACGCCGAGCATACGACTGCGGGGAGGTCGCGGTTCTCCGGGCGGAAAAACGGATATATCCGCTTTTCGTTCTTCTCCCAGAACTTTTTGACCATTTTTTCTGTGTTCACAAAGCGCAGGAAGCAGAAGAATCTGCCCTTCATCTTGTCGCCGCCTATCTTTAAAAAGAAGCAGGCGAGGCAGACGAGCTGATAAGGAAGAATAACTATCAGCCACGGGTGCCTGACAAGGCAGAAAAGGTAGAATACGCTCTCCGAATCAACGGGGAAAACGGTTTCGTCAAAATCATAGAGGTCAAATTTCATTTTATAACTCCTTAAAGCTCAACTGTCAGCGTGCCGCCGTCGAGCCTGTGAACTGTCTCTTGGCCGCCGTATACAATGTGCGCCTCGCCATTGCCGGTGAGGGAATACGAGGTGAGCTTGCCTTTGCTCCAGGCCATATCGACCTTTATGTTGCCCTTTGCAAGCAGACCTCGGACGCTGCCATTACTCCACTTGTCGGGGAGAGCGGGCAGAAGAAATATCCTGCCGTCAAAGCAGTCGAGCAGCATCTCGCAGACTCCGCTGACCGCGCCGAAGTTTCCGTCTATCTGGAAAGGCGGGTGCGCGTCAAAGAGATTTTCGTATGTGCCGCCGCCGTGAGAGTAGTTCATGCCGGTTGAAGCCTTGAATCTCAGCTGCTGATCGAAGAGCTTCAATGCGTGGTTGCCGTCGCGCAGGCGCGCCCAGAAGTTTATCTTCCAGCCGAGGCTCCAGCCCGTGCCGTCATCGCCCCTTATTTCGAGCGAGCGTCTGCAAGCGTCCGCAAGCTCGGGCGTGCCGTCTGCTGTTATCAGATGCGCGGGGTGCAGACCGTAGAGCATCGAGCAGTGGCGGTGGTGTATCTCCGATTCTTTCTCTTCGTTGTACCACTCGAGAAGCTGACCTTTTTTGCCGATTTTAAACGGCAGCATATTTTTAAGCTTGCCTTTGAGGATTTCTGCAAACTCCTTGTCCTCGCCGAGGATATCGGAAGCCTTGATGCAGTTTTCAAACAGCTCGCGGATTATGCTCATCGTCATTGTCGTCGTCTGCGAAACGGCGCAGCTGCTGCCGTTTAGGACGAAGTTGTTCTCGGGCGATGTTGAGGGAGCGGCGATGAGATAGCCGTCCTTGTCCTCAACGAGATAGTCGCAGTAGAATTCCGCGCTCTTTTTCATTATCGGATAGGCGGTCTCGCGCAGATATTTTTCGTCCATGGTGTATTCGTAGTGAGCAAAAATATGCTCGCAGAACCAGCCGGGCGACATCGGCCAGAATGCCCATACGGCGCATCCGCCGACGGGGGTCGTCATTCTCCAGATGTCAACATTGTGATGCGCGACAAAGCCGTGCATGCCGTACATCTCTTTTGCCGTGCGCTCGCCCGCGACGGACAGATCTCGCACCATCTCTATCAGCGGCTCGTTGACCTCCGGCATATCGCAGGGGAGAACGGGCCAGTAGTTCATCTCGGTGTTTATGTTTACAGTGTAGTTTGAGTGCCACGGCGGGCAGAGCTTCTCGTTCCAGATGCCCTGGAGCGTTGACGGCTGAGAACCGGGGCGCGATGAGGATATCGCGAGATAGCGTCCGAAGTTGAACAGCAGGGTGTAGAGAGCGATATCATTCTTGTCTTTCTTGAAATTGCGCAGACGCTTGCCGGTCGGTATGTTGTCTTTGCCGTTCGAGCCTATGTCGAGCTCAACTCTCGAATAGAGCGCGCGGTAGTCGGCGATGTGCGCGGATTTGACCGCTTCGTAGTCGAATTCTTTTGAGAGCCGCTCAATGCAGGGCTCGAGATGCGGTTTGCCGTTTGTGAAAGCGTTGTTCTGCCAGCCGTTGAAGCTCGTCTCTGCGGTGAGATAGAGCGTGACGACCGTCGCGCCGGTTATCTCTATTCCCTTGCCGCTTATATGCTTTTTGCCGTCCGTGTCGGCTTTCACGGCGCAGGTGAAGAGCATACCGCGCTCGCTGTCGACTTTCGAATAGCTCTGCTTATCCGACTGACCGTTCGTGTTGTGCTCGCTCGGCGCTTCGCCGCTCATGACGAGCAGACCGCTCTGCGACTTGACTTTGTGATGAAGCTGGCATCTGAGGCTCGCCGTGACATCAAACTTGCCGTTTTCGCAGATGAGACGGATTGCGATAACTTTATCGGGGTGCGAAGCAAACAGCTCGCGGCGCATGATGCGCTTGCCCTGCCTGTAGCTGACAGAGGCGATCGCCGTGTCAAGATCGAGCGAGCGGATGTAATCCGACTTGCGGTCGGAGCCGTCGAATGTCAGAATGAGGTCGCCCAGGGGCAGGTATGCCTGGCTCCATGTGCTCATGAAGTCGGATTCTATGATATCCTGCGACTCGCGCAGCTTTCCGTCGAGCGCGAGCGCGCGGGCTTTCTGAAAAGCTTCGAGCGAACCGGGGCGTATAGTGTTCTTCGGGTGTCCCGTCCAAAGCTCGTCGTGGTTCAAAGAGACGGTCTCTTCCTCTACTTTGCCGTATATCATGCCGCCGAGCGTGCCGTTGCCGATTGGCAGCGCCTGAGTCCAGACTGCGGCGGGCTTGTCATACCAGAGAAATGATGAATCCTTCATTTTTTAGCTCCTTATTTAAGAAGTAATAGACTAATAGATTATAGAAAAAATCGGGCTTTAAGTCAATGCTTTTAAGAAAATGCAGGAAACCCTGCAATTTTTGCTCTGCCGTCTTGCATTTTTATGTGGCTGTATGCTAAAATCATGTTACATATGTAAACGGAATAAGGTGAATATCCAATATGACAAAACAGCTGCTTTCAAAAATAGAGGGCTGTTACTCTTCCATGTCCAAGGGACATAAGCGGATAGCCGACTACATAACCGAAAACTACGACAAGGCGGCGTTCATGACCGCGGCGAAGCTCGGCGACACGGTCGGCGTGAGCGAATCGACTGTTGTCAGATTCGCGTCTGAGCTTGGCTTTTCGGGCTATCCTCAGCTTCAGAAGACCCTGCAGGAGGTAGTCAAGAGCAGGCTGACAAGCGTCCAGCGCATGGAGGCGGCGGGCGGCGAAGATATGCTCGAACACGCGTTTTCTTCCGATATCGAGACGATAAAGGCGACCCGCGAAAGCATTTCGCGCGAGGCGTTCAACGCGAGCGTCGAGGCGATAAACCGCGCGAAGCATATCTATGTCCTCGGCGTGCGCAGTGCGGCGTCGCTTGCAAGCTTTGCGGCGTTCTATCTCAATTTTGTCTATGACAGCGTGACCCTCATCGAACCCGCCGGAACGGGCGAGGCGTTCGATCAGGCGTTCAGAATCAACAAGGACGATGTCTGCATCGCAATAAGCTTCCCGAGATATTCAAAGCAGACGATAAATATGCTGCGCTTTATCTCCGACAGGGGAGCGACGGTTATCTCCGTCACCGACAGCGAAAATTCGCCGATAGCGCAGTTCGCGACCCATCTTCTTTTGGCGCGCAGCAGCATGGTGTCGTTCGTCGATTCCCTTGTTGCTCCGCTGAGCCTTATCAACGCGCTGATAGCGGCGGCGGCGAGCGAAAAGAGCGGCGAGGTCTACAGCAATCTCAGCTCGCTCGAAAATATATGGGACGAGTATCAGATATATCAGACCCACGAGGACGAGTAAATTTTTCAAAAAGAGGTAAATTATGCCTGAAGTGCTTGTAATAGGCGGCGGAGCGGCGGGGCTTATGGCAGCCGTCACCGCGGCAAAAAACGGCGGCAAAGTCGTTCTGCTTGAACGCAATGAAAAAGTCGGCCGCAAAATAATGATAACGGGAAAGGGCAGGTGCAATGTCACAAACGACTGCGCCGATCTCAACGCCCTCATCTCGGCTGTGCCGATAAACGGCAGATTTCTTTACAGCGCGTTTTCGCGCTTCATGCCCGCAGATACAATGAATTTCTTTGAATCCCAGCGCGTGCCGCTCAAGACTGAGCGCGGCAACCGCGTTTTTCCCGAGTCGGACAAAGCGTCCGATATAGTCGACGCGCTCTTCTTCGCGGCGAAGCATGCGGGTGTCGATATAGTGACCGGCAGGGCAAAGGAGCTCATAATCGAGTCCGGCAAAGTCCGCGGCGCGATACTTTATTCCGGCGAGCGGATATATGCCGACAGAGTGATAGTCGCCACCGGCGGCAGGTCTTATCCGCAAACAGGCTCCACAGGCGACGGATATGAACTCGCAAGGCAGGCGGGGCACACCGTGACCCCGATAAAGCCGTCGCTCGTTCCGCTCGAAGCGCACGAGGGCTTTTGCTCGCGGCTTCAGGGGCTGTCGCTGAGAAATGTTTCGATAACTGTTGAGGATACAAAAACGGGGAAGCACATCTATTCCGATTTTGGCGAGATGCTGTTCACCCATTTCGGCGTGTCGGGCCCGATGATACTCTCCGCGAGCTCGCATATGCGTCAGATGGAGCGGGGGAGATATAAAATTGTTATCGACCTCAAGCCCGCGCTTTCGGAGCAGCAGCTCGATGCGCGCGTCCTGCGCGATTTCAGCGAGAACAACAACCGCAATTTCATAAATGCGCTCAACTTCCTGCTCCCCAAAAAGCTCGTGCCCGTCATAGTCTCTCTCTCGGGCATACCCATGGACACAAAGGTCAATTCCGTCACCCGCGAACAGCGCGCGAAGCTCGTTTATCTGCTCAAGCATTTCACTGTTACGGTAACCGATTTTCGCCCGATCGAAGAGGCGGTTGTCACCTCCGGCGGCGTAAAGACCTCGGAGATAGACCCGAAAACGATGCAGTCGAAGCTCATAGACGGACTGTATTTTGCGGGCGAAGTTATAGATGTCGATGCCTACACGGGCGGATTCAATTTGCAGATAGCGTTCTCGACCGGACATCTTGCCGGAGAGAGTGCGGTTCAATAAAGAAAGCACGAAAGGAAAATCTCTATGTCAATAAATGTTGCAATCGACGGCCCCGCGGGAGCGGGCAAGAGCACAATATCACGCCGCGCGGCTCAGGCGCTCGGCTTTATCTATGTCGATACCGGCGCGCTTTACCGCACCGTCGGACTCAACGCACTGCGCCGCGGAGTCGACCTTGAAAACCCCGAGGCTATTGCCGAGAGCGTCAAGGGCATATCCGTTGAGCTCAAATATGAAAACGGCGAGCAGGCAGTGTTTTTAAACGGCGAGAATGTCTCGGCGTTTATCAGAACTCCCGAAGCGTCAATGGCGGCCTCGAAGGTCTCGGCGGTGCCCGCAGTCCGCGAGTTCCTTTTCGGTCTTCAGCAGGATATCGCCGCCAAAAACGACTGCGTCATGGACGGGCGCGATATCGGAACTGTCGTTCTGCCCCACGCGCAGGTCAAGATATTCCTCACCGCCTCCGCCGAGGAGCGTGCGCGCCGCCGCTATAAAGAGCTCGTAGAAAAGGGCGAAAAGGTCGAATACGAAAAGGTACTTGCAGAAATGAAGCAAAGGGATTATAATGATTCCAATCGGGCTATCGCTCCGCTCAGAGCTGCGCCCGACGCCATAACGGTCGATACGACGGAGCTTTCGCTCGACGAGTCGATAGAGAAAATAAAAAATGTTATTAAGGAGAATCTTTGATGGAACCGAAGATTAAAGGTAAAGCGTTTAACTACGACGATACCAGAGACAGAAAATTTTATGACGTTTTCGTTTGGATGTTTCATCCGCTCGCAAAGATTGTCTTCAAGACGCAGTATATCGGACGCGAAAACGTGCCGAAAACGGGCAGTCTTATAATTGCCTCGAACCACCGCAATTCGTATGATCCCGGACTCATCGTTGCAGCGAGAGTCCGCAAGATCCACTACATGGCGAAGCTTGAACTGTTCAACATCTCGAAATTCACCTCGTGGATGCTCCGCCACCTGAATGCGTTCCCGATAAGCCGCGGAACGGGCGACCAGCGCTCGCTCAATTATGCTATCCGCCTTGTCGAAGAGGGCAAAGTTCTCGGTATATTCCCCGAGGGCACGCGCTCGAAGGATCCCGACGGCAAGATGCTGCCGCCCAAAGCAGGCATCGCGCTTATAGCCAAAGCCACCCATGCCGATGTTCTGCCCGCATGCATTTATTTTGAGGGCAAGAGTAAGTTCCGCAAGAAGATAACCGTCCGCTTCGGCGAAGTCATTCCCTATGAGGAGCTCGGACTTACGGACGAATCAAATATGAGTGAGATAAAGGACGCCTCCAGACTTGTTATGGGCAAGATAGGGGAGCTGCTTGAAAAGGGTCATGAAAAAGATTGAGGTTGCAAAAACGGCAGGCTTCTGCTTCGGGGTCAACCGCGCGGTCGAGATGACATATAAGCTCGTTGACAGCGGAAAAAAAGTCGCTACTTTCGGTCCCCTGATACATAACCCGGTCGTTATAGAAGATCTTGAGAAAAAGGGTGTTCGGGTGATAAACTCGCCAATAGAAGCGTCCGCCGATACTACTGTCGTCGTCCGCACCCACGGAGTCGGCGCGAGTGTCTATCGCAGCCTTGAGGCCACGGGAGCCGATATCTGCGACGCGACCTGCCCGTTTGTCAAGAAAATACACAGGATAGTCGGCGAGAATTCATCGCCCGATATCCCCGTGCTCATCGCCGGAGACAGCGGTCATCCCGAGGTCATCGGCATCATGGGTCACTGCCGCGGCGAGTGCTTCACTTTCCGCAACGCCGAAGAACTCCGTAAAATTTTCGAAAATCATCCGGAATATTCTGAGAAGAAAATAACGGTCGTCTCACAGACCACTTTCAGCGTAAAAGAATGGCAGGAATCCCTAAAAATAATAAAAATACTATGTACAAATGCAAATGTTTTTGATACAATATGTAATGCTACGCAGGATAGGCAGAAAGAGGCTTCCGAGCTGTCGCAGCGGGTCGATATGATGATCATCATCGGCGGCTCGCAGAGCTCCAACACGGCAAAGCTCAAGGGAGTGTGCGAAAAAAACTGCCCGACTTATCTTGTGGAGCGCGCAGCGGATGTTAAAAATATCGATTTATCCGCCTGTGATGTTGTCGGCGTTACTGCAGGGGCATCAACCCCTGCGTGCATAATAAAGGAGGTACTTTGTAACATGTCCGAAATTCTTAACGAACAATCCAAAGAGCTTGAGGAAGGCGCAGTCGAGCGTAAGACCGATGTCGCTGAGGCGGCTGCCGGTGAGCTCGAGGAGAGCGCAGCTTCCGCACAGCCGGCGGAGGAGGTGCCTTCCGAAGAAGCAGACGAGCAGGACTTCTCCAAGGCTCTTGAGGAGTCTCTCAACAGCATGAACAACGACCAGAAGGTCACCGGTATTGTCATGGGCTTCTCGCCCACAGAGATTCAGGTCGACATCGGCAGAAAGCATGCCGGCTATGTCCCCATGGACGAGTACAGCGCAGATCCTGCCGCTGACCCGAAGAAGGAGCTCAAGATAGGCGACGAGATCGGTCTTATCATCATGAAAACCAACGATGCAGAGGGCACCGTTATGCTTTCCAAGCGCCGTTATGACGCTATGCAGGCATGGCGCGATATCGCAGACGCAGCTGAGACCGATAAGGTCTTCGAAGGCGTTGTCACCGATGTTGTCAAGGGCGGCGTTATCGCTGTTACCGACGGCGTTCGTGTTTTCATCCCCGGTTCTCTTGCAACCGCATCGCGCAGCGAGTCTCTTGACAGCCTTCTGAGAAAGAACGTCAAGTTCCGCATCATCGAGGTCAACAACTACAAGAGAAGAGCTGTCGGCTCCATCCGTGCCGTCCTCAAGGAGGAGAGAAAGGCCGCTGAGGAAGCTTTCTGGGCACAGGCTGAGGTCGGTCAGAAGTATACCGGCACCGTCAAGTCTCTTACCAACTACGGTGCATTCGTCGACATCGGCGGCGTGGACGGAATGGTTCACATCTCCGAGCTTTCCTGGAAGCGCATCAAGCATCCGTCGGATGTCCTGAAGGTCGGCGACGTTATCGATGTCTACATAAAGGCTCTCGATCCCGAGAAGAAAAAGATTTCTCTGGGCTACAGAAAAGACGAGGACAATCCGTGGGAGATCCTTCGCAAGAACTATCCCGAGGGAACCGTTATCGACGCTGAGATAGTCAGCCTTACCGATTTCGGTGCATTCGCAAGAGTTATCCCCGGCATTGACGGTCTTATCCACATTTCTCAGATAGCGGATCGCCGCATCGAGAAGCCCTCCGACGTTCTCAAGGTCGGCGACAAGGTTCAGGCGAAGATCATCGGCATCGACTTCGACAAGAAGCGCGTCAGCCTTTCGATCAGAGCTCTGCTCGAGCCCGCCGCAGAGGACGAGGCCGAGGAGACCGAGGCTGAATAATCAGTTTTGATTTCACTATCCGGTTTCTGCCGTTTGGCAGAAGCCGGATATTTTTATCCCCGCGCGGCTGTCTTTGCATAAATTTTGCACAAAACGCGCCGCGCGCTGCAATATCTTTTCTATCCGCGCAGACGGAAAAGATATTGTACCGCGGGGCAAAGAGTGATATAATTATTTTTATAACCGAAGGGAGGAAGATCGATGAAACGCATAACGCTCGTCTGCGGTCATTACGGCAGCGGAAAAACAAATTTCGCGCTCAACCTCGCAGTCAACGCGGCAAAGCGCGGCGAGAAGATAACGCTCGTCGATCTCGATATAGTCAATCCCTATTTCCGCACCGCGGACTACAAGGACGAGCTTGAAGCGGCGGGAGTCAATGTCATTGCCCAGAATCTTGAGGGCACTACACTCGACGCACCCGCGCTGACGGCGAGGATGTTCTCGATTTTTGAGGAGAGCATGGGCAGAGTGATAGTCGATGTCGGCGGCGACGATGCGGGCGCTACCGCACTCGGACGCTTTTCGCGCCAGCTCAATGAGTCGGGCTATGATATGCTCTGCGTCGTCAACAAATTCCGCAAATTTATTTCAAGTCCCGATGAGGCAGTCGGGCTGCTTGGGGAGATAGAGGCGGCGTGCCGTCTGAAAGCGACTGGGTTAGTCAACAACTCGCACTTGGGGGCGCAGACGACTGCGCAGGACATTCTTTCGTCCGTCCCTTATGCCGAGAAAACGGCTGAGCTTGCTGGTCTGCCGCTCGTGTATACAACTGCGCCGAAGAGTGTCGCGGGCGAGCTCGAGGGAAAGATTGACAATCTCTATCCCGTCGATGTGCTCGTGAAGCTCCCGTGGTAAAAATTTTTTGACCGATACCGCTTCCGAGGCGAAGCGGCGGATATATAAGTTCGGTATTCTTGATTAGGAGGAACAGATATGGCAAAAGTCACGATCAATGAAAACACCTGTAAAGGCTGTGAGCTTTGCACGACGGCATGTCCGAAGCATATTATCAGCCTTGCTAAGGATAAGCTGAACCTAAAAGGTTATCATCCGGCGTGCGTCACAAACCCCGACGAGTGCATCGGATGTGCAGCGTGCGCTATTATGTGTCCCGATTGTGCAATAACTGTTGAGAGATAAAGAAAGAAGAGGTGTTGAAAGTGTCAGAAAGAGTTCTTATGAAAGGAAACGAAGCTCTGGCAGAAGCCGCTATCCGTGCCGGCTGCCGCCACTTCTTCGGTTATCCCATCACCCCGCAGACAGAGCTTGCGGCATATATGTCAAAGGTCATGCCTAAAATAGGCGGTACATATCTTCAGGCGGAGAGCGAAATCGCCGCCGTCAATATGGTTCTCGGTGCGGCATCCGCAGGTGTCCGCGCGATGACCTCTTCGTCCTCGCCCGGAATCAGCCTCAAGACCGAGGGCATCTCCTATATGGCAGGTTCGGATCTTCCGGCTGTCATTATCAACGTCCAGCGCGGCGGCCCCGGACTCGGCGGAATCCAGCCCTCGCAGTCGGATTACTGGCAGGCGACAAGAGCACCCGGCCACGGCGATCTGCATATCCTCGTTTTCGCTCCCAGCTCCGTTCAGGAGATGGTCGACCTCGTCGGCAGAGCTTTCGACAAGGCTGATGAGTATCGTATGCCCGCGATGATTCTTGCCGACGGTATGCTCGGTCAGATGATGGAGCCCGTCGAGATAGGCGAGGGCAGCGGCGGTTCAAGCGTCGAGAAGCCCTGGGCGGCATGCGGCCACAACGGCGGACGCAAGCACAATATAGTCAACTCCCTCTATCTCCAGGCGGCAGACCTCGAGCGCCTCGTCAGAGAGCGTTTCGCAAGATATGCGGTCATCGAGGAAAAAGAGCCCATGAGCGAGAGCTACATGGTCGACGATGCCGAGTATGTCGTCGTCGCTTACGGCGCATCGGCGCGTGTCGCAAAGGCGGCTGTCCGCGAAGCGAGAGAGCAGGGCATAAAGGCTGGACTTATCCGCCCGATAACCCTCTGGCCGTTCCCGAAGCAGGCTATGCGCGACGCCGCAGAGCACGCAAAGGCTTTTCTCTGCGTCGAGATGAGCATGGGTCAGATGATCGACGATGTCAAGCTCGCTATCGACTGCAGCAGACCTGTTGAATTCTTCGGACGCACCGGCGGAATAATCCCGACCCCCGCCGAAGTCCTTGAAAATATCAAAAAACTTGCAGGAGGCGAAAAATAATGGCAATCGTATTCCAGAGACCCAAGGCGCTTCTTGATGTGCCTACCCATTATTGCCCCGGCTGCACTCACGGTATAATCCATCGCCTTGTTGCGGAGTGCATTGACGAGCTCGGTATAGAGGGCAAGACCGTCGGCATCGCGCCCGTCGGATGCGCCGTTATGGCATATAATTATTTCGGCTGCGATATGATCGAGGCTCCCCACGGACGCGCTCCGGCTGTTGCAACAGGCGTCAAGCGTGCAAAGCCCGAGGATGTCGTTTTCACCTATCAGGGCGACGGCGACCTCGCCGCTATCGGTACTGCCGAGACCGTTCATTCCGCAACCCGCGGCGAGAACATCACCGTTATCTTCGTCAACAACGCGATTTACGGCATGACAGGCGGTCAGATGGCTCCCACCTCGCTGCCCGGACAGGTCACTCAGACCACGCCTTACGGCAGAGATATAAAGACCGCTGGCTATCCCGTCAGAGTCTGCGAGATGCTCTCCACCCTCGACGGCACCGCCTATGCGGAGCGCGTTTCGGTTGACTGCGTCAAGAACATAAACAGAGCGAAGAAGGCTATCAAAAAGGCTTTCGAGACTCAGATCGCCGGCAAGGGCTTCTCGATAGTTGAAGTTATCTCGGCTTGCCCCACCAACTGGGGACTCTCGCCCGTCGATGCGCTCGGCTGGCTCAGAGAGAATATGCTTCCTTATTATCCGCTCGGCGTTTATAAGGACAAGACAGCAGAGGAGGAAGCAAAATGAAGGATATGAACGCACTTCTCGCCGGATTCGGCGGTCAGGGTATACTTTTCATGGGCAAGGTCATCGCCTATGCGGGACTCACCGACGGCAAGGAAGTTTCATGGCTTCCGTCCTACGGCCCCGAGATGAGAGGCGGCACGGCAAACTGCAGCGTCTGCATCTCTTCCGACCCCATCTGCTCGCCCCTCGTTGTCACTCCGAATGTGTTCGTTGCGATGAACGGCCCGTCTTATGACAAGTTTATTGACAGCGTCGTTCCCGGCGGAATAGTCATTCTCGACAGCACGCTCGTTGAGCGCGAGGTCAAGAGAGACGATATCACCGTCTGCCTCGTTCCCGCCACTCAGATGGCGGAGGAGCACGGACTCAAGGGCCTTGCAAACATCATTCTTATCGGCAAGCTCATGGAGCAGACCGGCTTCTGCAACCTCGACACCATGTCGAAAGCAATAGCCAAGGTCGTCCCCGCAAGAAAGCAGCACCTCGTTCCCAAGAATGTCGAAGCTATCGAGCTGGGAATGAACTACAAAGGCTAAACTAAACATCAAAATCCCGGTAATACATCAAGTGTTACCGGGATTTTTTACAGTGTAAATAATCCGCCGCTTCGCCCGGTTTTTATTTCGGACGAGGCGGCGGATTTATTTTGATTTGTTTTGAATGGCATCGCAATATGAACGAATTATATTTTTCAATTGTTCCAATGAATATGGGTCGAGCATATTTAATCTATTAACAATTTCGTCTGAATCAACCTGACCTTCGCCGTCGAGTCCCAATAGCGAGTCGGCTGATGTACCTGTTACAACACAAATATTTTTCAACGTTGTAAGCGATATTCCGACCTTTCCACTTTCAACATCTGCAAGAAATCGCGGGCTTACATTTAATTTTTCTGCCAATGCTTCGCGCGTTATTTTCTGATCTTTGCGAATAATTCGTAATTTATTCCCTAAAGCTTCATTTATTTCCGGATTTGAACTCATATATATCACCTCAAACATCTCTATGAGTAAATTGTACAGAAGTTTTTTATCCCATAAATGAATCGATGATACATTTTATATATGAACTAATAATTCCGAACAAAATCGATATAGATAACTTATATCAATTATAATAATTGCTCTTTGCTTCATGATGTATTAATTCTATTGACATATGAATTAATACATCATATAATGTTTATGCGAAAGCAAAAAAGATAAAACGGAGGATGTAAGCTATGAATTATGAGGAAGTATATGATTATGTATCTAAAAAAATCAACTATTTCCCAGAAAAAGAAATTGACAGATTGACACGAAAGCTCTACGAATGTGATCCTGACGCATTCGAGGAAATCAAGAAATGTCGTCTCAAAAATCCAACTTTAATTCAAATCGTATCAATTTTTCTCGGCATATATGGAGTGGATCGTTTTTTAGTTGGTGATATAGTATATGGAGTACTTAAGCTTTTTACCGGCGGGGGATTTTTGATACTGTGGTTAGTGGATATTTTTAAAATAAAAGAGGCAGTTCGAGAAGAAAATTTGGCTAAGATAGAGGCTTTAAGCCTGCCGGACATCTCTACTATTATAGGTCATGTAGAATTCAAGTAATAGTTTGATATAAGAAACGGGGTAATGAAAATGACATTGGATAGTCTTAATAGAGCGGATTTGTTGAATCTTTTGAATACGATTTGCCAGAAAGAGCAGAGATCATCGGATCTTAAATATCAGTATGTTCAACTCAATAATAGTTTGAGCAATTTCAGACCGAAAAAAAGCGGAATTTTATATAAGTTTGTTATGCAGTATTTATTTGCTGCAATAATTGTTTTAATTGCACCACTAGCGATTGTTCTTTATATGGCAATACCTGTTCCGGATGATAAAAGAGATGCATTGTTTATTGTATCGGTAGCGGTTACCGCAATAATTATTGTGACTTGCCTGATTATTTGCTATACCATAATGAAAAAACGAAAGAAACGCAAAAACTTAAAATTTGCAAAAGATAATAAAGAGAATGTAGAAAATATACAGGCTGCGCTTGTCAATTTGCGTTGCGAATACTCGTCAATAGATTCCGAATTGCGTAAGATATATGATTCATACAATATTGAGCCGGAACACCGCAACAAATCAGCGATGAGCTATTTGGCGAGTGCTGTGCGAGCCAATGCAAATGTAAATGTATTTGATGTGTTGCGCAAATATGATGAGATAACTGCAATCAGTGAAATGAAGGCTGCGCAAAGTGCGGCTCACGGTGAAATGATGACGGCATTGGAATCACAAGCCCGCGCGGCACAGGAAGCGGCACGGACTGCACATGAAGATAGAAGAGACATAGCTAATGCTTTGAACAATATACACGATTATCAAATGTGGGGACATTGATTGCCGGAGAATACTATAATATAAGTAATAGCCCCGCCCGAAACTTTCGGACGAGGCGGCGGATTTATTTATTTCTTTTTACATCAGCGATCTGTAGAGCTCTGCAAGCTCCGCAACGCTTGTGTCGCGCGGGTTGCCGGGGCGGCAAGCGTCGTCATATGCGGACTGCGCAAGGAACTCGACATCCTCGGGCTTGACGATTTCCTTGAGGTCGGCGGGGATTCCGACATCCTTTGCAAGCTGTCTGACTGCGTCAACAGCCGCCTTGCGGTATTCGTCAACGCTCATGTTCTCCGTGCCCTCAACGCCCATAGCCTTCGCTATGTCGCGGTATTTCTCGCCGGTCGCGGGTGCGTTGTATTCCATGACGGTCGGCAGGATTATGGCGTTTGCCACGCCGTGCGGGGTGTCATAGAGCGCGCCGAGCGGGTGAGCCATCGAGTGAACTATGCCAAGACCGACATTCGAGAAGCCCATGCCTGCGACATACTGACCGAGAGCCATGCCCTCGCGTCCCTCGGGAGTGTTTTCAACGGCGCCGCGAAGCGACTTCGAGATGATTTCGATTGCCTTGAGATGGAACATATCGCTCATCTCCCACGCGCCCTTGGTGATATAGCCCTCGATAGCGTGGGTCAGAGCGTCCATGCCCGTAGCGGCGGTCAGACCCTTGGGCATAGAGGACATCATATCGGGATCGACGACGGCTACGACGGGGATGTCATGAACGTCGACGCAGACCATCTTGCGGTTCTTCTCGGCGTCGGTGATAACGTAGTTTATCGTGACCTCGGCGGCCGTGCCCGCGGTGGTGGGAACTGCGATTATCGGTACGCATTTGTTCTTTGTCGGGGCTACGCCCTCAAGGCTCCTGACGTCGGCAAACTCGGGGTTCTTGATGATGATGCCGATAGCCTTTGCGGTGTCCATCGAGGAGCCGCCGCCGATAGCGACGATGCAGTCTGCGCCGCTCGCCTTGAACGCCTCAACGCCGGACTGAACATTCTTAATGGTCGGGTTGGGCTTGATCTCGCTGAACATCTCGTATGCGATGCCAGCGTCGTCCAGAACATCTGTGACTTTCTTCGATACGCCGAACTTGATGAGGTCTGGGTCGGATGCGACGAAAGCTTTCTTGAAGCCTCTTGCGGTTATCTCTTCGGCAACCGCCTTGACTGCGCCCGCGCCGTGATATGAAGTTTCATTGAGAACGAATCTGTTGTACATAATTTTTACCCTCCCGGATATTTTTGATAAAGCCGTATTGATAAAACTTTATCTTTTTCTTAATCCTATCATCAATTTTTAAGCGTATTTTAAAGCTCATTTAAATAAATTGTGAACATGGGAACCATCCGGGGAAAAAGTGTTGATTTAAACCGTGCCGTTGTCCTGATAATCATGCAGAAGCTTCAGCAGCTCGGCGGCGTGCCGACCCTCGTCAACTGCATATTTTTGAAACATTTCTGCGGCGGTTTTGTCGTCCGAAGTTTCTTTCGCGTAGTTTTCAAAGTCACGCACAAGCTCCGTCGAGTTCTGCCACGCCCTGAGAACTCTGTCGCGCGTGGTTATAACTATTTTTTCGTCATTACTCATTTTGTCAGCCCTTTCGTTTTTTGTTATTATGCCCGATACGCCGCGGAAAAATATCGGCGGAGAGTGTATAAAATTTGCCCTGCCGCCGAAAACTAATCTCCGAAGCCAAAATTGAAAGGAGAAGCATATATGCAGCTTACACAGAAAGAAAAGGAATTGCTCAAGGATCTCAAGGGACAGGAGAAGCTCTGTGTCGAGAAATATTCTCAGCACGCAGCGGCGGCAAATGACGAGCAGCTCAGTCAGCTCCTGAACTATCTCGGCGGCGTTGAGCAGAGGCACCTTGATATCATCACGAAAATCGACAGCGGCGAAATTCCTCAGCCCGCGGCAGGGGAGGCGGCTCCGAAAAATGATTTCAAGCAGACCTATTCGGTCAGCGAAACGCAGGAAAAGAAGAACGACTGCTATATCTGTTCCGACCTGCTCGCCACAGAAAAGCACGCCTCCGCGCTCTATGACACCTGCATCTTCGAGTTCAAGAACGAACAGCTCAGAACGGTTCTCAACTCCATTCAACGCGAGGAGCAGGAGCACGGCAAGAAAATATATGACTATATGTCCGCGAACAATATGTATTCGTGACGCAAAAAGACCGTCCCTCGGGGCGGTCTTTTACATAAGCTCTTGACCGTCGGGCGCGATTGTGATATCCTTGCAGTGTGAAAAATATGATTTGACGGAGTGAAGGAAATGGCAGTCAGCGCAAACGAAAGCAGAAAAATAATGGAGCGTATCGGCTTCCCGCAGGAGGCTGTAGATACTATCGGCGATTGCACCGAAAGAGTGTCGGAAAATGCGGATTTCAACGCCCTTGTCGATGAGTTCATCGCCCATCCCGAGAACCTCGACAGCGTGCTCGAAAGGCTCAAGGCGCTCAGCGAGCAGCTCGGCGAGAATGAGTATACAATGAATATGTGCCTGCTCCTCGGCGCGTGCCCCGCGCTGCGCGAGCGCTATGCCGAAAAGGGTATCGACGAGGCGATATTCTGGAAGAGCATTGAAGATATGCGCTGGAAGCTTCACGAGTGCATGGACTGCAAAGAGGTCTGGGGCACTTTCGTCCCGCATTGGTACAGAGGCTTTTTCGAGATGACCCGCTTCGGGCTCGGCAGATTCCAGTTTGAAGAAACGGACTTTGACGCCGATTACTATGAGAAGTGCGGCAACACCCTCAAGCGCGGCGACACGGTCATAAACTTCCATATCCCCTCGGCAGGACCGCTGACCGACGAGAAGAGACTTGATTCATATAAGCAGGCATATAAGTTCTTCGGCGGCAAGGACGGCAAGCCCATGGCGTTCGTGTGCGGCTCGTGGCTGCTCTATGAGGGACACAGGGAGTTCCTGCCCGAAAACAGCAACATACTTCGCTTCATGGACGATTTTGATATAATCAGAAGTGCCGACAAAGAGAAGTTCGGCGACGGCTGGCGTGTGTTCGGAAAATACAGCGACGGACCCGTTGACGACCTGCCCGAGGATACTTCGATAAGGCGCGCATTCAAGCAGAGACTTCAGCAGGGCAAGCCCACTGGCTACGGTTATGGCGTGTTCTTCTTCGACGGCGAAAAGATACTCGGCAAATAACGAAAAATTTAAAAAAATTGTTGACAACCGGCTCGTTTTTTGATATCATAGCTGTTGTCGCACGGGAGTGCGACACATAAGGGCCACTAGCTCAGTTGGTTAGAGCACTCGGCTCATAACCGAATGGTCCGGGGTTCGAGTCCCTGGTGGCCCACCAAGAAGCGCCGATCTTCGGCGCTTCACAAATATAGGGGTATAGCTCAGTTGGTAGAGCAGCGGTCTCCAAAACCGCGTGCCGAGGGTTCAAGTCCTTCTGCCCCTGCCAAGAAAAAGACCAAGTCATATGACTTGGTCTTTTTCAGTGAAATTCGTTCCTTCGGAACGAGTGAAATATCTTCGATGTGAAATATTTGCTCCGCAAATGTGAAATACGCCTGCGGCGTATGAAGAACGAATTTTATTTCACATTGCGACGAAGGAGCAATATTTCACGTTTGCCGTAAGGCAAACATTTCACATCCCGCGTCAGCGGGATATTTCACAGGATTATGTTTATAAAAGCGCAAGTAAATCGATTTTTAGATATTGTAGAAGCTCAAAGTCTTTTACACAGGACTGCGTGCTTTTTTCAACGAAATAAATCCCTTTCGGGATTTGTGAAATGCACTACGGGCGTGAAATACGCCTGCGGCGTGTGAAATCGCTGCGGCGGTGAGGGATTTATTTCATTTCACTTGATGCGAAGCATCAAATTTCACAATTTGCAGAGCAAATTATTTCACCGTGAGCGACAGCGAGCGATTTCACTCTTGTTTAGATTAAGTGTTTTGAACCAGAAGCGCGGAACGTGCCGGGGCGAGCCGCCGTGCCGTCAGTGGTGGATGAAGGTAGTTTGCGTTGGCGCAGCGATCAAAATTTATCGCCGCTCCAAGGCGAAATAAATTTTGGAAACCATAAGAGGGATTGTAAAGCAACTTCAAGTCCTTCCGTGAAGACACCATTGAAATCTGAACCCTTAAGTTCAATGGTACTTTTATTTATAGAATTCAGTATTCATGCGGCTTTTGAAGCCGCATTTTCTTTTGGTAATTGACCGCAAATTTATAAGTTGAATTATGCTGAATTCTATAAAACAATTTTGTAATATTTTCCGTAGAAATTGGAAGTAATACGCAAATGTGTTATAATAATCTCAGACCGACGGCGGCGGAATGCTCTCCAAAGCTTTTCAACCTTTGATTTAGTGTTATAATATGCTGAAATGCGGTGATTTAATGTTACATCCCTTAAGGAGAAAAAAGATGTCCTCAACGGAGTGCGTAGATACAATTCAAGAGGTCGTATACGAATACCTAAAACCTTTAGGCTTTCATAAATTCGGCAGAACAATGCATCGATTTGTTGAGGAAGATATTTCGCAAGTAATTCATTTTCAGAATGGGTGTCCGCAGAAAGGCGTTCGTGAAAAACTGTGGATCAATATAGGTATTCGTGTTCCGGAATGTGCAGAAAAGAAATTTAAAATTTCAGAACCGATGAAAAAATATTATCACGAATACGAATGTAATATACGAACTCGCCTTGGCTTTTTAGTAGATGGCGAAGATACATTTTATGACTTGCGAAAAAGTCCTAAAATGATAGCAGCAGACATTATTGAGCGAATTAAAAAATATGTAATTCCTGTTTTTGATGTTCTAAATAGCCGCAAATCTATCTTGCTGTATCGAGCAAACTATCCGTCCTTTGATCAACTCGGGAATCGCTTAATTACTCTTGAAGAAGCAATGATTTATGGTAGAAGCGGTGATATTGAAAAGGCAAATGAGCTGTTTAACAAATACTATCAAAATGCACTTAACGAATATAACGTGGATGTTGAAAATGGAATAGAGACTTATTTGCATAAGGGTGAGAGAATGGTCTACCGTAATACAAAAACGGGAAAAACAGAAACAATCATAGCAGACAAAGACGGATATGTTGTTACTTATTGTGCGAATCGCTGCCATATCGATTACCTTGAAACTTTAGCAGCACAACTTGGAATAGCATTGAAATAATATGAAGGAGTGGCTGATTCGATTCCTGATGCTAAAGTGAAGTAAAAAGTGAGTAAAATTAAAATTGCACGGCTAAATTCAATAACGGTAACACACTGAGCTGACAAGATAAAACGCCCTCTTGATATATTTCTAATAATAAAAATAATGCGAGGGTTCAAAAACATACAGTAAATTTGAAAGAATATCTTTTTTATAACCCATTCACAAAACTCCTGTGCATCAGCGCGGGAGCTTTGCTTTGTTATTCCGATTCCCGCAATACTGCCTGCCCTTCAACGCATATTGACTTTTACCCATGAATATGCTATTGTAAATATTAGATAAAAATTTATTTAATATTTGCGATATAATGTATATATTGCGGGAATCGGGAGGCGCGCTATGTCAAAAATCTTGTCTTTTCTCATGTCCGCCGTTATGATATTCTCCTATCTTCTTGGCTTCGGCTCGATAAAAACCGACGGCGGTTATACAGTCGTGCGAACCGATAAGCTCAATTCCGTGCTGTCGCTCTATGCCGCGCAGGGGATATGCTATGACGGCGAGAATTTCTACTGCTCCGGCGCGATAACTGCGGTAAATTTCACGGGGCTCTCGAAGTTCGACAAGGAGATGAACTGCCTGAGAGTCAGGACGAATGCTGTGCCCAAAGAGTTCACCGAGAAGTACGGCAGTAATCATATCGGCGGCATCGACTGCGCCAACGGCTATATATACGCGCCCGTCGAGGGCAAGGTTGATGGAAAGTATCTGTATAATTTCATCCTGCTCTATGACTGCAAAACGCTCAAATATACCGGGATATATTATGATATGTCGAGCGAGTATCTGACCGACGGCATCCCGTGGTGCGCGATAGACAGGGAAAACGGATATCTTTACACTTCGCGGTTCCACAATGTCGGCGCGATACTCCAATATGACCTCGAAACTATGACTTTCCTGCGCGCGATACCGCTCGAAGAGAAGCTCGACAGAATACAGGGCGGCTCGGTCTATAACGGCGTGCTTTATCTCTCCTATGACGCGGCGAACAGCACTCGGGAGCAGATAATCGCGGTCGATCCGAACACCGGCTCGGTTCGCGTGGAATTCACAAGATATTGCCCGAACTATGACAACGAGGCGGAGGATGTCTGCGTTTATCCCATGGAGGACGGCTCGCTGTTCCATGTCGTCGATTACGATAAGCTCATCAACGCGAATGTGAGCCATTATAAGCCCGCAGAGGGCTGAATTTCCGAAGCTATTTTTATTCAAATATAAAGGAAGAGGTGGAGTTTATGGCAACATTACTTAAAAACTGCAGGATCTATGACGGAACGGGCAGCGACGCCGTGAACGGCGGCGTTCTGTTCGAGGGAGACAGAATAATTGAAGTGGGCGATGTTGACGAGAGCCGCGCCGACAGCGTTATCGACCTCGAAGGCAGGTCGCTTGCCTCCGGCTTTATCGATCCCCATTCCCACAATGACTGGTTCGCCATAAAGACGGAGCCGCTCAAATATTTTGAGCCGTTTATCCGCCAGGGCATAACCACATTCGTGACCGGAAACTGCGGCCTTTCCGCCATCGGCTTTGACGATGATACGCCTTATAAAGACAAGATAGGCGGCGGTCTTTTCTTCTTCAATGGCACTACCGGGAAATACGGCTCGATAAAAGAATTCAACGCCGCTATAGACAGAAATATGCCCTGCAATATCGCAACGCTCGTGGGTCATTGCTCGGCGCGCGCGTCTGTTTCGGGATATGAAAACAGAAAGCTCTCGGCGCAGGAGGAGGAGAAAATGCTCGGCATCCTCGAAGATAACCTGCGCGACGGCGCGGCGGGTGTCTCGCTCGGTCTGATGTATGAGCCGGGGCTCTACGCCGACACAGAGGAGCTCAAAAAAGTCGTCAAGCTCTGCTGCAAATACAATAAGCCGCTCACCGTCCATCCGAGGGCGGAGAGCAAAGTCTCAATGTCCTACGATTCGCTTTTCGGACGTTCGCATCTGCTCAGAGCCGAGGATGAGCTCGTTGAAATATCAAAGGGTACGAACCTCAAGCTCCAGCATTCGCACGCGATATTTGTCGGCCGCCAGTCGTTCGGCGACAAGGATGAGTTCGTCGCCATTCAGAACAGCCTGCGCGAAAACGGCGTCGATGCGATGTTCGATATATATAACGAAACTCTGGGTGTGTCCGTCATAACGGTCGTGCTCCCCGTGTGGTATCAGGGAATGAGCAAAGAGGAGCGTAAAAAGCCGCTCAACAAGCTCAAACTCAGCGTGCTCATCAAGGCGACGAGCATACTTCTCGGATTCGGCTTCAAGGATATTCAGATAGCGTATATCGGCCCGGGATATGAGAAATATGAGGGCAAGACCGTCCACGAGATAGCAAAGGAGAACGGAAAATCGGATCTCGATATGTATCTCCAGCTCTGCGAGGAGAGCGACTTCAAGGGCAGGGTCAATATGGGACCGTACAGCACTCCGGAGATAATCCGCGAGTTCGAGCATAACCCCAACTGCCTCTACATGACCGATGCGTGGGTCGAGGATTTCGGCGTTCAGAACCCGGCTATCTATGACTGCTATCCGAAGTTCCTGCGCGATTCTCTCAGAGGTACGGGCGACACTCTGTCCAACACCGTCCGCCGCATGACCGGCGCGACCGCCGACAGATTCATGCTCAAAGACCGCGGATATGTAAAGCCCGGATATTTCGCCGATTTTACCGTGTTCGATGAGGACGAGACGAAGAACGCAACGCCCGATCAGACGAAGTCTTTCGGCATAAAGAAAGTGTTCATCAACGGCGAGCTTGTGCTCGATAACGATGAACTCAACAAGTCCGCGCTCAAAACTACAGGCCGTGCACTGACGGTGTAAAACAATAATATATTTGATTATAAGGAACTCTAAACCATGCAAACTGCAACCGACAAAAAGATAGATTTTTTAAACGACCTTGAGGGTACAGATATTGACAGCTCCGTATACCCGGAACTCGAAAGGCTCTCGCGTGATCGGAATCCCGAAATTCGCAACAGAGTCGCGCAGGTGCTGGACGGTGCGCGCGGCGAATATACCGATATTTTGCTGCGTCTTCTGAATGACCGGGATGAGCTCGTGAGGGTCAATGCCTGCGATTCTCTGAGCGGAACCGACAGCCGCGAGGCGATAAACGGGCTTGAAAAGCATATTTCCGACAGCTCGGAACTTGTCCGCGAATATGTGTATTCGTCACTGTACGACACCGCGTCAATGAATCCGACAGCTTATAAGAGCGAGGTGCGCGCTCTGCTTCTATCTGCTTGTAAAGACGAAAAATCAGATCGGGCGGGAGCGGTATTGGCTTGTTCGCTGTATGCATTGGGTGAAGCCGATGCGGCGAATAAAATAAAATCATACATATCCTCCGAGGACTGTTATGTGAGAAACGCCGCCGTTCAACAGCTTCACGCCACTTGCGGCGATGTGGATATTTCGTGCTTCCGCAAAGACCTGCAGGCGCAGTATCACAAGGAGTCGGTCGGGTTTGTAAAAGATGCGCTTGAGAGTCTTTTGGAAGATATCTCGACACAATGCTCGAAAAAGGGCAGACGGTTATCGAAAAAAGCGAGCTTGTCAATAACTATGATATCAAACTGACCCTGAGCTCTGCTGACGGCGCGCAGGTCGGTATGGCAATAGAGGATATCAGCGCGTGTCCGGATCTTGATTTCGTCGGCAACACATTGACCCGCATAATCACGCGCGGACTGCTTATCACCACGCGCGGCAAAGTGAACGTCAAAAACAATCATTTTGTCAGCACGACCATGAGCGGCATACTTCTCTCCGACGACGCGAAAAACTGGTACGAGAGCGGGATGTGCCACGATGTTACGATAGAGAACAATGTCTTCGACTATTGCGGCGAAACGCCTATTCTCATCAAGCCCGAAAACAGCCGATACGAGGGCGCGGTGCATAAGAACATAAAGATAATCGGCAATGAGTTCAAATCATATAAGGGCTGCTGCATCAGCGCGAAGGCGACAGATGATATACTGGTCGAGAACAATGAGTTTTCCGGCGAGAAGATAAAGACGCAGAACTGCAATAATATAAACGTCAGATGAATCCGAAAGGAATATTGCCATGACAGAGAATATCAACAGCGCGGAGTTCCTCGACCGTATAACTTCAATTGTGCCGTCCGAGCGTCAGATAGAGCTCCAGCGCATGGGTTATTATAATTTCATCCATTTCGGGCTCAATACATTCACCCGCAGAGAGTGGCGCAACGGTTATGCTCAGAAAGCTGTCGAACACCGACAAGTCGCTCGGCGAGCGCGAACAGCTTGTCGGCGAGGAGCTTTGGTGGTATCCTGCGGAGATGGATATCCCGGTCACATATTTCGGCTGGTTCTGGCGTCCGCTGTTTGAGATATTCTTCACCCGCACCGTCTCGAACCTCACGAAGTGCTATTATAACTCCGTCGGCGGCAACGCGATGCTCCTTGTGAATATCCCTCCGAACAATCGCGGCGAGCTGCCCGACAGGTTCATAAACCGCCTCGTAAAAGCGCGGAAGAGAATCGAAAAGTGCTTTGAAAACAAGGCGGAAATACTGAAAACCGAGAGCGACGGAAATATTTTCACCGTCTCGATAAAACCGCATAAAGTTAAGACAGTAGTGATATCCGAGGATATCACGAAGAGCCAGCGCATCGAAAAATTCCATATAACCGCCGGAAACAGAACCGTATACAGCGGCACGACCGTCGGCTATAAAAAAATATGCCGCCTGAAGCGCGGGATAAGAAACTGCACGGAGCTAAGAATTCATATAAACGAGTGCCGCAAAGAGCCGCATATCGCGGGGATAAGGGTATATTGATTGCGAGGTGCATCAGAGTGATACATAAATTCGGCAGATTTTTGGGAGGCGCGGCAGCCGCGCTTGTCTGCATAATGTTTATTTTCAGCGCGACCGTTTCGGCTTTGCCGCTGGATATCGGTTTTTCGACGACGAAATTGAGTGCCGAAGAGAGGAACAGATTTCTTGGGAGTATCAATTTTGAGTCGACAAATAAAGAGTCCGATTGGGAGTCGATATCCTGCTTTGATGTAAGCGACAGCGGATATATCGCCATTGTCGGTGAATCAAAAAATGGTCATAATAGTATATCGGTGTATGACAAAGACGGGAAGTTTGCCTATGGATATACTCTTGATTGCAGCGGGCGTTTCGGCGTCGGTTGGGACGGAGATAACATAGCCGTCTATTTTGTCAGGGAAGATATTGCAGCGACCTTTGACAGGAATGCAAATAATATCACCTGTGATGAAATACCGGATACAACTGCGAACAGTTCGTATTGGAGCAACGAGGTGCTTTATAAGACCCGGCGCGTCAAAAACGGAGTTCGTTATGAAATGAAGAACACCGGAAAAGTAGCGAGCGCGATATCTCCGGTGTATGCTGTTTTCGAGATGACGGAGCCGGACGGCACAGTGCATGTTATTTTTGACAACAGCAAGGATTATGATATAAAACTGATTAAAACATGCATTGAGGTGGTTGTGTCCTTTGCAGTGGTTGCGTCAATACTAACACTGAAAACCATTGAAGACCGTAAAAAAAATAAAACAAAAAATAAATAAAAGAGAACTTTAATTGCTGCACCCGGTGATTTGGTATTCATGATTCATGAATGTATGAACACGCAGAGAAAAAAGTTGCAAACTGCGCGGAGTCCCCTGTATAATATAGACGAGTGCCGCAAAGAGCCGCATATTGCGGAAATAGGGATATATTAACAAAGAATGTTGTATTAACATTTCAGGAGGCAAGCACATGAAATCATCAAACGGTAAAACAGAAAAAGGCGGTTGGATTGGGCTTGTTATATTTTTACTTGTGGAAATTGCGGTTGCCTTACTTTTTAATATTCCGTGGATTATCCTGCGTGAAAAGATAGCCTTTGCCGATGCGGATGTTACCGCCTTTTCTCCCGTGATTTCGAGCTTTTACATAGGAATTCTTTTACTGGGTCTGATAATTCTGTGGATTGTCATATCCTTAGTAAGGGCAGGCGAACATAGAAAAACAAAGAACAGCGTGACCTACGCTGTGCCTATGAAAAAGAGCGGCCGTAAGCTGCACGGCAATTCGAGAGCGCGATTCAATATTTCCGGTCGGCGAGTCATAGTTATTATTCTTGTTGTCGCTATGCTGCTGCCGATGCTTCTTGGAATTTGCTGGCGCAAGAGTCTGACCTGTGAAAATTCCGTTAAGTTTTACAGCCCGTTTGGAAACTGCACAGCAGTGTACGACCCGCAGGATATAGAAAAGGTTGAGATATACGCAAGGGATCCGGAACGGTGGATCAGCATTTTGTCGGCGCAACGTATAAGAGAGTCCGTCTTTGGAATAAAGCTGACATTTACAGACGGAAAAACGGCGAAGTTTGAAAAATATTATTTCAAGGGCGGCATGAAAGACGGTATGCCGGATAGGATGCTTGACCAGATGGCTGAAATAAAGGCTTTTGTGCCGAGCGAAAACTTTTCTTCATCAGGTATCGAAAAGATTTCACGTGCTCTTAACGGACTGAATTATGAACAGAGAATGAAGCTGTATAAGCTGTTTAGCGAAGAACCGTAATACCGCATAAAACCTATTGATTATTTTTGAAAATCGTGCTAATATAACGACAGATATCGAGAGCTGCTTTTAAAAAGCGGCTTTCTGAAAAGCTTCAAGTTAGCTTTTGCTAACCAAAAAACGGGGTGATACGAATGAAAAACTTTTGGGATCGCAACGCCCGCTTCTACGATGTGTTCATGAAAAAGGACGCGGCGGCATATGAGCAGATGTATGCGCTGCTGCGCCCCGCCGTGAAAGATAAAACTGTTCTCGAACTTGCGACGGGCACGGGTATGATAGCTAAGAATATCGCAGACTCGGCGAAAATGATAGAGGCGACCGACCTCTCGCCCGAGATGATTGAACAGGCGGAGCGGGGGAACAGCTGCGGCAATATACATTTTTCGGTGCAGGATATGTTCGCGCTGCCTTATCCCGACGGCGCATTCGACGCGGTCATAGTCGCGAACGCATTGCATATAGTCCCCGAGCCCGAAAAGGCACTGAGTGAGATAAGGCGAGTCCTGAAAGACGGCGGAATATTGATAGCCCCGACCTTCACCCACGCGGGCAACGACGCGCGCGGAAAGCTGAAAGCGTTTTTCATGAAGCTTGTCGGGTTCCCACTGCACAGCAAGTGGTCCGACGACGGGTATCTCTCGTTCCTGCGCGACAACGGCTGGACGGTGCAGAAATATGCGCTGCTCAGGGCGTCGTTTCCGCTGACATATGTCGAGTGCATCAAGAGCAATACGGAGGTGTGAAAAGATGAAAGACAGCGAACTGCAATTTGACCGAAGCTGCCATGTGCTCTATTCAAAGCAGTGCAAAAAGCAGATACAGGCGAAAATAGTCCTGCACTATCCCGAGAACAGGCGCGAAAGCGTGTGGGAAGAGGTGCAGAAAAAATATGTCGAGTTCCTCTCCGATTGGCGCACCGATCTTGGCGGGAAGAAGAATTTCCACAACGGACGCGGCGGTACATATGACTGCATAGCCCTCATGGCGTATTATGTCGTCTGCAAAGATGTGACGAGCCTTGACGAGATAGAGGAGATGGAGGGCAACTTGTTTTTGACTGCGTTTCGTAAGATGACTTTCATCGACGCGAACAAGCCGATAGTCAAAAAGCTGATGTACCGAGCATTCTTAAACGCGAAAAAGCAGTGCGACAAATGGGGCGACTTCAAGATGTATGTAGCGCCGTTTGAAGAGAATAAACCGATATATTATGAATTCACCGAGTGCCCGACCGCGGAGTTCGCCAGGAAACACAACCTGCTCGAGGTTATGCCCGCGCTTTGCAACCCCGATTATGAGGGCATGGAGCTCATAGGCGCGCGGCTCGTCAGAACGACGACCTGCTCAAACGGCTGCAAATGCGACTACACCATCTGCGGCAGCGGGGACGAATATCTGGACGCCCACCCCGAATACCGCGACGAGGCGGGCTATAGGAGAAACAAATGACGGTATTTAATTTGATAGCCGAACTTGTGAGGTGATTTGAAATGCTGTTCAAAACATTGGGAAATGAAGAGAATCCCGCAGTGCTGTTCTTTCACGCCATGGGCGTGACTGGAGCGAGCAGCGAACCAGTCGCCAAGAATATGCAAAGCAAGTATTTTTGCATCATGCCGACCTCTACCGTTTATTGCGGCGGACAGAAATACATCAGCAAAGCGGACGAGATAAAGCAAATTGAGGACTTTCTTAAAAAACACGGGGTCAAAAAACTCGCGATGATAGTCGCCTCTTCGATCGGCGCGGATCTCGCTATGGCATTCATTTCGCAGACAAAGCTGCCGATTGAGCATGTCTTTTTTGACGGCGGCCAGTTCGCGCAGATCGGCAAAAGCACTAGGCGGATAATGGTTCCGTTTTTGTATCTTGCGATAAAAAGCCTATATTGGTCAAAGGGCGGCACGCTGAAAAAGATAATGTGGT
The DNA here is from genome assembly GCA_963592475.1 of bacterium. Classification (GTDB taxonomy): domain Bacteria; phylum Bacillota; class Clostridia; order Oscillospirales; family Acutalibacteraceae; genus CAG-177. The sequence goes on along the minus strand of CAVAWW010000004.1, from coordinate 40,547 downwards.
GCGATGACGACTCTATAAAGCCCTATTTTATCGACGCGGGCAGGCAGCTGACCTATGGCAATATACGCCGCCAGCTTGCGGACAGCCTCGAAGACAAGCCGTTTCCCTCCCTGCCGCCGGAGCTTCAGAGCCGCATATATTTTGAGTTCGGCAGCGCAGAGGAGCATTACAAATACCGCGACGCCGTCATGAAAGCTTACGCAAGAGCGCAGTTCCCGGTTTTCGCGGGATATAACCATATGCAATATCAGATACGCGACCCGAAAGGCTTTGCGGATATGCTGATGTCAATATCGGAGCGGGGAATTTTGCCCGAGCTTCCGTTTTTTAGAAAGTGAGGAGTGAAGATGAAATATAAAATCGAGAAAAACACCGTGCAGGAGACACTGATTATTCCGCTGTATGCCAGAAAGGTATGCTCGGAGCTGTATCCGAATCTCTATCGGGATGAAACGGCGATTCGTTTAATCAGCGAAATCGACTACGACTTTTCGGATGCAGAGAAAAATTCCCGAGGCCTGATGCAGCGTTTCGGCTCGTTGGAGGTTGCCATGCGGCAGAATGATCTCGCCTTCGAGATACGGGACTATTTGAAAAATCACCCCAAAGCCGCAGTAGTCAATTTGGGCTGTGGGTTGGACAGCACCGGAAGAAGCTGCGATAACGGAAGCTGCAAAATCTACAATCTGGACTTTCCGGATGTTATCGCCGTGCGCAACAATTTGCTGCCCGCCGGAGACCGCGAGGAAAATATTCCCTGCGATTTGAATGATACCGAGTGGTTTGCAAAAATCGATGCGTCAGGCGGAGCGATATTCTTTGCCTCCGGAGTGTTCTATTATTTCCTGACGGAGCAGGTCAGGGCACTGGTGCAGGCAATGGCTGACGCTTTCCCCGGTGGCGTGCTGGTGTTTGACGCGGCGAACCGGACAGCGGTGAAGATGATTGCAAAGACCTGGCTCAAGAGTGCGAAAATCAAGGATGTGGGCGCATATTTCGCGGTCTCGGACGCAAAAAGCGAGCTTTCCGCATGGGACAAAAATATTGCGGTTTCGAGCCGCGGCTATATGCTCGGCTACAATGACCTTCGCGACCCGTCCGTAAGCGGGTTCTTCCGCTTCCTGTCAAAGGTCGGGGACGGCATGATGAAGATGCAGATAGTGAAAATAGGCTTCGGAGGTAAAATATGAAAAGCGTTCATTTTGATATCGAAACGGACGGATTTTACGGCGCATATTGGGAGTGCGAGGGTGGCTCGGACTGCGCGCTTATCGCCATGCTCGGCGACGACCCCGAGGACTATATGGCGCGCTCCGCAGTCAAATGGCTGCTGAAGCTGGGCATTAATGTTATGACGATGTCGCCAGGGAAAAAGGACTACGGGCATCATAACTATCCCCTGGAGCGCATCGAGTCGGCTATTGCGTGGCTGAAAACCCACGGAAATCGAAAAATAGGCATCGCGGGCGCGTCCACAACGGGAACGCTCGCGCTTACTGCGGCGTCGATGTTTTCCAATATCACGCTGACCGTCGCCATGACGCCGAGCGACTTTGTGTGGCAGGGCTTTATGCAGGGCAAGAAGGACGGCTGCAAGGAGTGGCCGATTGACGGGGAGTCGCTCTTCTCTTATCACGACAAGCCGCTTGCCTATATGCCGTTTTGCTATCAGCACCCGCAGTATTGGCAGGTTATCGCCGAAGAGACCAAACAGACCGGCAGCATGATAGCCTCGCGCAAGCTCTTTGACGATTCCGAGAAAGCGCATCCGATTACCGAAGATGAGTTTATAAAAATCGAAAATATTCACGGAAAGCTCCTGCTTATCGGCGCGCAGGACGATTTGCTGTGGGACGCGGCGAAGTACATACACCGCATGGAAAAGCGGCTTGCCGAAAAGCCGCACGACTGCGACGTTGAAGCGGCGGTCTATGCGCACGGCACCCACTTTGTTTTCCCCGAGGGTATGATAAAAACCATGCTCCCCGTAGGCTCGTCGCTCTTTGTCAAAATTGCGTTCCCGAATTCCAAGGCGTATGCGAAAGAATGCAAAGAGACCCGCCTCGATATTGACCGCCGCATGAGAAAAACGATTTCCGAATGGAGGAATGCGTGATGAAATATGCAGGAATGCCGTGGGGCATGTGGGCTTTGTTTTCAGGTTCGTTTCGCGATAAGCTCGTCACCGTGTTCGGCTATGACGAGACTGCCGCGGCGGCTGTCATGAAAAAGGCGAAGCCAAAATACGCCGAGATAATATCGAAGCTCCCCGAGTTTGAAAAAGAGGATCGCTTCAAGATGAATATAGTCAACTGCGCCATGCTCTGCGCGGTCATTTTGAGTATGCCCGAACGCCCGGATGTCGAGCGGCTGACAGAATATTACAGCAGTGCGATGATGACCCCCGCAATGTGCTGGTTTTGCCGCAAGGGCGGAAAGAACAAGTTCACCGAAAAGGATATCAGCTCCATGAAGGCAACGGAAAAGCTAAAGGCGGCGGACAGAAATCCGTATTCGTGGAACATGGATTATTACGAATATCCCGACGGGAGCGGGTATGAGGCGCGGTTCACAAAGTGCGGAATCTGCACGCTGACGAAAGAACTCGGGCTCTATGACCTGACGCCCGCGATGTGCCGTCTCGATTATGCGATGAGCGATGCGGGCGGCGCGTCGGAGTTCGTGCGCGAGTATACTTTAGCCTCCGGCGGTCCTTACTGCGACTGCGGATATAAAAAGAAAAATCGCTGAAACATAATATAAAGCAAAGCGGCGCCGATTTTTTTCGGCACCGCTTTTTGTCGGGCTTAAAACTCTATATCATATTTAAAATAGGCGTTGTCGCTGTACCAGAGCGGGAAGTTCGTGCCCCATATGTTGTCGTAGAGAACATAGGCTATCCCGTCCGAAAGAGGGGAATATTCATTGTCGAAGTGCAGTATTTTGCCCTTGCCTATGCCGACGAGCGGGGAGTGGAGATTTGTGGTTTTTACCCCGTCAAGCTCAATGTTTTCGACCGCCGCGATGTTGCGGTTCCCGTTTCTGACAATATCAAACGGGTCGATTCTTCTGCCGAGCTTCGTGAACGAGACCTTTTCGCTTCTTGGATAGACATGGAACATGATGCTCTCGGGCAGGCGGTTCGCGGGCTTGTTTTGCCAAAGCAGTTCTGCGGTGAGTCTATTGCTTTCGAGCGTGTATTTTATCTGAAACACCTGCGGCGCGCCGAGATTTTCATAGAAATACCCGTCGATATGAAGCTCCGCGAGGGCGAAAAATCTATTAGTCTCCTGTGAAACCGTAAGATTTTCGAGCTTATAGGCGAATCTGCCCTGTTTATATTTGTCGGCGATTTTATCTATATTTGGCTTTCCGAAATCGGCAAAAGCCCAATGTGCGGTTTTGTCGAGGTCGCGGCTGTAGTGCGTGAACCAGTAGTTGTAGTCGTCCGCGCCGTATGAGTCATATGTGATGCACGGTGAATCATTTTCGGCGATTATCTCTCTGCCGCCGACCGTGAGCGATTTAACGCCGCCGAACGAATTAAACGATATCCTGCTCTCGCCGAGTTGATACTCTTTGTCCGCTTCGCCGCTCTCTTCAAAACGTCCGAACGGCTCTTTTGGGATAAGCTTGTCGAGCTGAGCCTTAGCCTCTTTCATGTGCTCCGCGCTGAGCTTTTCTGTAGCTTTCTTAATATAAAGTCTCTGCTCCGCCCATGTCTTTTCGATTTTTGTGTATGCGGGATTTATGCTCTTCGCTCTCTCAAAATCCGGGCGCAGATAGTTTTCGTATTCACCGAGCGCTATCTTGATATCCATGCCGCAGGTGTGCTCCGCGAGGCAAAGGATATTGTCCGTAAGGCAGGCGTATTCTTCGCTGTCTCTTTTGAGCGAACCGTCGGCGAGCCATTTATTTTTGAGCCTTATCAGAGTGCGCAGTGCTGCCGATTTGTATGGGTCGGCGGCGCTGCCGTGGATCCAAGAGTCGCCGATCTCCGAGGTTATCACGGGCAGACGGTCTCTGACTTTCCAAATTTCCTCGGCGTAGTCGTCGAGCGTGCCTGCCGATACTTCGTAACCGGGATATTTTGCCTTGATATCCGCGATATTCTGCATGACGGCTTCCTTGCCGTTTGCGCCGTGGTTGTCGAGCGTGTGGTCGAAATAGAGAATGTCATCAATATATTCATTCTTATATGCTCCGCCGTATTCGCCGGAATAGACAACGACTATCTCGCTGTCTCCACATTTCCAGAGAAAACATTCGGGGACTTCCGGCATTGCCGATGCGCCGTTCACTCCGATGTGCAGCAGCTTTATGCCCTTTTCGGCGAGCAGGGGGACGAGGGCTTTTGTGTGCCCGGGAACATCTGTCATCTTAGCCGCCACGGTCTTTTTGCCGCGAATCGAATCTATCTCGTCGACTATCGAAAGCCCGTATTCGAGCGTGTCGCGGTCAAGCAGCTCGGTGTGGGTCGTGAACGGAAATGCGTGCGGCGCAATGTCGCCTGCCTTGAGTGCGGCGATGAGCTTTTCTCTGTTCTCGGGCGTGCCGCAGCGCAGCTCTTCGCGCAGCAGCCATGAGCCTGTGGTCCAGATGAAATTCTTGCGCCCGATGTTCGCGCTCTCTGCGGTGGCTATCGCATCGGGGATGAACTCGTCAAGATATCTCTTCCTGATGTTCTCGGCGAAGTCCGTGAACCCGAGATCGAGATGCGTTTTTGAAACAACTATAACTCTTTTCATATGCGCTCCTTGCAGCCGAAAGATTTCATATCCATTATAATTTGGGTTTTTAACTTTTTCAATATAATTTATCCCGATGCAGCTTTTACCGCATCGGGATTTTTTCTTAACTTTTAAGCCTCTTTTGCGGCCTCTTCGCTTTCGCTGAGCTCGCCGCGCTTTTTGAGAACCTCGTTGTGGACTCGGTCGCGCTCCGCACCGGAGAGCTTATAGGTGAAGAACGGCACGCCCGCGAGGAGCATCATGATGCCGTGAACGACCGTGTAGAAGAACAGAAGCATGATTTTCGTCCTGAGCGACTGTGCAGTGCCGTCTGCAAGACCCTGCTGATATCCTATGATCGAGTGCCAGCCGGTCTCGGCGTTGTCATAGAGAATATAGGGCACAACGCCGCTTGCGATAAGTCCGGACAGCGTGCCGCCGATCGATATAACAAACGGTAGAGAAGCGTCGAGTCGCTTGCCGGTCTTGAGCTCGAGGTCGTCGAGGATATCCGCCTGGAACATATTCGGCAGCAGGTTCGACGCGCCGAACTGAAGTCCCGTGCCGAATAGGCAGACGATAAAGATTATGTTGAGATAGAGCGGCTGACCGTGCGTGAGATAGAGCGTGCCAACGCCGAACGCGATGATGTTGATTATGACCGAATAAACGCCGGAAGCTATGTAGAGCACCCTTGAAGTGAACTTCTTGAGCAGGGCGTTGATGATGAGCATGCCGACCATTGTGCCTATGCCTATGGGCAGGGCGAAGAGCAGAGTCTTGCTCGATGAGCCGAGCATTGCTGCGGCGATGAACGGCTGCATGAAAGTCGCGATTCCGCGGAACGACTTGAGGAATTCGCTGTAAAGCACGCGGCGCGCATAGGGATTCTTGAGAACATCGGCGAAGCCCTCGAGGGGATTCTTTTTCTCGTCGCTGTAGGTTATGCGCTCCTTGACCGCGCTCATGCCGAGCAGCATCGTAACGGCGCCGACAACGCCGCAGAGGATAGCCGCGATGAAGTAGTTGAGCATATTGTCCTCGTAGCCCTTGACTGCCTTTGTTATCGCGGCGATGACAAGGACGATAACGAGCGGTGCGGAGTTGCCGATGGCGGAGGATATACCCCTGACGGAGAGCAGCTGCTCGCGCTCTCTGCTGTTGGGGGTCATGACGACCGCGACCATGTTGACCGTTCCGCCGAAGTAGAAGCAGACGCTCTGTATGAGCGCGATGGCGCAGAGCCATACCATGAGCACCGTCGGATTGCTCTCAATGAATCCGGGGGTCCAGAAAATGAGAACCGTGATTATTCCGCAGGGGATAGCCGACGCTATGCCGAGTCCCTTGAACTTGTTGCCGTTTTTGATCTTTTTGCTGTCAAGTATCATCGCGTTGATGAAAGAGAGCGCGAAGCCCGCAACGCCGGTGAATACGTTGAAGAACGACATCTGATGAGTCGTCAGCTGGAGTATGTCAACGAGATACGCGCGGCGGTATTCGTTTATCATACCCGTCATGTTGGTGTAGAAGAACACCGCGAGCACATAAAGTATGTATTCTTTGAGCTTTATGTGCTTTCCGTCTTTTAATTCGCTCATTTGAATTGCCTCCTGTTGATCTCAATGACCGCGTCGTAGTCTCTCTGCTTTTCGTCGCCCATCATCGAGAGCACGAACGTGTCTATATCTGCGAGCAGCGGATTCTTGCTTCCCGCTTTCTTTTCTATTATGTGCGTTATCGGGTGCAGTCGTTTGAGCAATTTTGCCATCGCTTCGTACATCGGCGTGCCCTTGACATACGGCTCGTTGCCGACAAATACATTTCTGACAAGCTCCACGCCGACATCCTTGACGAGCCTGTTTTCAATGCTCTTGTCAACTCTGAAGCAGAACATTCTGCCGAGCTTTTTGAGCGTCAGCTTTTGCAGCAGCTTCCCGACTGCGGTTATCGGCTTTCGAAGCTTCTTGTTCTTCTCGGGACCGCCGAAGAGCCACGAGAACTTGTCAAAATCATATGCCATGGCGTCGAGCATATCGGTTATCATCCTGTCAAAACGCCACTGAAAATATTCCTGCGCCGTTTTGCCGCCCTTGTCGTAGTCAAAATCCTCGATAGTATACGACTTTATGTCGGCAACGGTGTTGTTCTCTTTGAAAGTAACCTTTCTGTAGGCGCACGGGCAGCCGACAAAGCAGCCGGTCTGAACATCCGTGATTTTATTCCCGCCGGGCGAAGTGTATTCCGTGACCGCCTGCGCGTGCATGTGACCCGTGAATATCAGGTCAACTCCCGCGTCTGCGAGTTTGTTCGCCGTCTCCTGCCAGTTTGTCAGCTTTGCGTCGCCGAGCAGATGCATGACCGACGAAAACGGGAGCAGGGGATAGTGGGTCATCGCGAATATGTAGTTGCCGCTCTCGTGCGCGTCCTTTATCTGCTCAAGCGCCCAGTTCATCTGGTCGTCCCAGATGCCCTTGAAGTCCTTGCAGTCGCCGTCGCAGTTGAGCGCCAGCAGGCGAATCCCGTCCGCCAGCTGCGTCACGTATGACATGCTCTCCCTATGTTCGCTTATCGCGCCGTCGAATCCGAACTCGCGGTAAAAATCGCGCAGCTCCTCGCGCTCCATGCCCTTGACGGGGATAGTTTTGTCGCCGTCGAACTCAACGGGGTCTTCGGCGTAGTCGTGGCGCGCAGTGATGAGATATATTTTCTTCCCGCTGTCGCGCAGCTTATAGAGCTTCTCGCGGAATCCGACATGGCTCTGATATTCGCCGCGGTAGACAAGGTCGCCCGGGATGAGCACTATATCCGTGCTTTTGTCGCTCGCTATCTGCTCGAAGCCGGCGTCGATAATGGCGGGGGTCTCCGCCACGCATTTCTGATCCGTCTTGCTTCGCTCTTCATATGCGCTTCCGGTGCGCTTGAACGAGCTGTCGTAATAGTGCGGATCGGTCACAAGATAAAAGCTGAAGTCTTTCATAAGTCACCTGCTTTTTGAGAAACAATTATCAATATATAGAATATCATATTTCTATTCTGTTATCATCAGAATATATCCAACAAAACTTACGAAATATCACAGCGCATCAGCTCGCGGTATTTCTTCGGCGAGCAGCCGGTCTCCTTCTTGAACGAATATGAAAAATATTGCTGATCGGAGTATGAAAGTACGCTTGCAATCTCGCTTATTGGCATATTTGTGGTTGCAAGGTAGTCTTTTGCAATCTGTATGCGGCAGTTGATGTAGTATTGATACGGCGTTATTCCGTACTTTTCTGAGAAGATGTTTATCAGATGATTTTTTGAATAATTCATATCGGCGCAGAGTCCGTCGAGGCTCAGATTCTGCGTGATGCGGTTGTCGATATTGCGCTTTATTCTGTCCGCCAGATCCTCGCTTTCTATTTTTTGGTGATCCCTTATGTGATTGAACAGGCGAAACACCTCGACGGCGAGCATCGAGCGCACCTGCTGAATGTCGTCGCCGTTGAAAGCGATGTCGAAAATATGCTGAAAAATGCTGTCGGCAAAGCAGCCCTCGAAAAGAAAAGTGTTCTGCGGCAGATAACAGCTTATCAGCTCGTCAATGACAGGACCGTAAAAGCCGATGAAAAACTTGTGCCAGCCGTCGTCGCGCTGGGAGTAGTAGCGGTGGTCGCTGCCCTCGGTTATCATGAATATGTCGCCCTTTTTCGGGTGCAGAATCTGCCCGTTTATTTCGAGCGTGCCGTGCCCGTCGGCGATGTATTCGAACGAGGCGATGTCGCTGTTTCTGCGTTCGATGCAGTATTTCTCGTCGCAGAGCGTCTCGCCGACAAAATGTATGCCCAGCGGACACTCGCCGTCGTGCTGAAAAAGCTTGATGTTTTCGTACATTGTGATTTTTTCCGTCCTTGCCGCTGGTATAGCTTGAATATATCAGCTGTGCTGTGATAATTTAAACATATCATATCGCGCGTCGGAAATCAACATAATTTTTTGATAATCGCACTTTTATGCGCTGTTATGCTAAATTTGACAAATGTATTTTCTCAGTGTATAATATAAAATGTCAAGACTTCCCAAAAACTATTTTTGCCGGGATTTTTCGCCCGGATTTTATCCTGTTAAAAGCCGCTTTCGGCGGCGGGAAAGGGGATATTTTTTGTGAAAAAATCTGTTTTGATTTTTCTTGCTTTTTCTATATTGCTGCTTACAGCCTGCCAAAAAACGCCCGAGTCTGTCATGGACGGAAATGTCCTGCGAGCAAAAAGCTCAAACGACTTGCTCGTCGAGTCCCTCGTGAACGCTCCCGCCGATAACGGCAGGAGCGGAGAGGGCGTGCCGACTCTCGCCGAATCCGAGCATCTCAAGCGCGACATTTCGTCCGGCGGCATAACAGTGCATATCGACGCCGATATAAAAGTGCCGAAGATAACCGGGGATATACGGACATATTCCGCGCAGTACCGCTTCTTCGACTTATTTGAGCTTGAAGACCTGTTCTTCTCCGGCGACGACCCGATGTTCAATCCCGGCGCGGAGAAAACGGCGGAGGACGATCCGTCTGCCGGGCTGCTCCCGGGCGGATTTTATTTCGGCGTGTCCGAAGTCCTGAGCGCGTCAAACCATCCGACCGCTTTGAAACCCGGGTGGGCAAAGGGCTGCAATATCTCTCCCGACGATGCGCGCCGCCTGTCGGATAAGCTTCTCAGCCGCCTCGGAATGACTGATTTTGAGCTCGTCTCTTCGCAGACTGTTGAACCATTGACCGAGAGAGGCAACCGTGCCAAACGCGGCAGATACGAATATAAATATGTCCAGGTTGCAGACGGAATACCGCTTTCGAGCGGCGAGCCGGACAGCACCGGATGCACCGTCGCAATAGACGACAGGGGTGTTGTTGACGCAAGGCTCACAAGGCTTGAGCTTGGCGAGTCGAAAATCGTGAACAGCAGAGTCATGACGCTCGACGGCGTTCTCGCAGTCTTGCAGAAGAAGCTTGCCGCCGCGGGACTTGTCAAAGACTCGATCGTAAAAGAGATAAGCTTTGAATATATGTCGGTCGAAGACCCCGAAACATATAATTCGACCGTGTTCCCGTGCTGGCGTTTCTGCATCGCTACTACCGCAACGCTGGAGCAATACGGCGAATATGAAAATGACATTATCATCAATGCAGTAACCGGTGAATTTTACGCCGTTACGAATAGATACGAATAACTAAAAGGAGGAAAACAAAATGTTGAAACGCACTAAAGGATTCGTATCGCTCGCTGCCGCAATCGCACTCATGCTGGGACTCTGTTCCTGCAGCGGCAAACCCGAAACAGACCCGAGCACAACTGCCGACCCGACCGGAATAGGGGCGCAGGCAGAGACCGGGGAGAACACCACGGCGAAGGATATTGCTCCCGAAAGCGGCGCACCGGAAACCGCCGCAGAGGAAGCAAACACTGCCAAAGAAGCAAACACCGCCGCGCAGACGGAAAAAGCAACAAAGAAAACAGATGCTTCAAATGCAAATGTCAGTGCCGCCGGATTCATCTGGCCTGTGCCCGGCTATACAGAGCTTTCCTCTCCGTACAGCACTCAGTATAAGCGCATAAGTATCAAAGCCGATTTCGGCGCAAAGGTTGTTGCCTGCGCCACCGGAAAAATTACGAAGATATACACAAAAGATGATGAGAGCAAAACGCCGTGTGCCGTGCTGACCTGCGCCAACGGCTATGTCATTGAATACAGCGCAGCAAATTTCTCCGTTAAGGAGGGCGATGTTGTCGCCCGCGGCGACAGTATCGGCTTTGTCGGCAGATACGGAACAGGTCCTCACCTGAACATTTCAGCCACGAAGGACGGCACAAGCATTGATCCCGCAACGATCATAAAGCCCTGAGCGGGGTGATCCTATGCTCAGAAAGGATGTAAAAAGCCAGCTTTTTTCAACCGGGATGTTGATATCCCTGCTGCTCGGGCTCGTTCTTCTTGTCGAGCCGCAGTATCAGTATTTTCTGTATTTTGCGCGGTGGGACAACAAGGCAGATTATATCAATTTCTTCTTCTCGTCCCTCGCACTCGGCGGATATCTTATCTTTACGCCGATAATAACCGTTATGCCCGGCGTGTTCCGTTTCTGCGATGAGTATAACAGCGGATACCTGCGCTTTATGCTCGTGCGCTCAAAGAGCCGCAGAAAATATATGTTCTCAAGACTTTTTTCAAACGCTGTCTGCGGCGGCGCGGCAAACGCTCTGCCGCTTGCGGTGTTTGCGCTCATAATGCTCATTTTCTGCGACCCGTATGTCCCGAACGGACGCTCGAAGACTCCGCTCGACGAAAGCATATTGGAGCCTCTTGAAAACGTCGCGGGCGGGCTCGGCTTGGTCGGAGTGATAATCCTGCTCGCGTTCCTCTTCGGTGTCGTGTGGGGAGTTATCGGCACGGCTCTGTCCGCTGCTGTGCCCAACAGATATGTGGCCCTCTGCGGTCCGTTTGTGCTGTTCTTCCTGATGCATCTCATCGCGAGTGCGCTGCAAAAAGAAAAATTCAGCCCGACCAACACCATCCTGCCCGATATTTTGCCGTCGTTCGGCTTTCTGTTTTTGTATCAGGCGGTGCTTCTGGTGCTCGGCTGCGCGGCGTTCATCTTCTTTGCGCGAAGGAGGCTGCTGCAATGAAACAGTGTCTCTCTGTGATGCGCTGGCAGTTCGGCACATGGCTCGGCAGCGCGCGGACAATTACGGCTTTTCTCGTCTGTGCCGCCGCTTCGCTGCTCGATTCCGTGAATCTTATGCAGTTCGCCCGGGCGAGCGGAGATCCGCTTAACATATTCGAGCCGTTTATATATAACAGCTCAACGCTCCATATCGCGACATTGATGTTCCTCGGGCTTATGCTCCTGTTCGCCGACGCGCCTTTTACCGAGCAGAGCGCGATGTATTCGCTCGTGCGCTGTTCGCGGGTGCAGTGGGTAGTCGGAAAGCTCATGTATATCCTGCTCTCCTGCGCCGTGTATTACATATTTTCGCTCGCGGTGACTGTGATATTCTTCTCGCCCAACGCCTTTGCGGGCAATGTGTGGAGCGCGCCGTTTTATGAGCTCGTCATGCGCGATGCGGCGGCTTCGTCTTATCATATCACAGTCGACCCGAAGCTTTTCATGCCTGCCGTTACGCCGTATCTCGCGGCGTTCTATGCCTTGGTGCTGAATCTCGGCTACGGCTTTTTCTGCGGCTCGCTTCTGTTTTTGATAAATTTAAGCGGCAGCCGCGTGCTGGGTTTCGCCGTGCTCTCGGCGCAGCATATCATTTCATATCTGATACGGTTCAAGTACCTTCCGTTCTTTATCTCCGTCTTTTCAAATCACGGCTTCTCAGAAGATGCCGGTCTGCCGTCGGTCGGCTTTTCATGCGCGTATTTCTGCCTGCTCGCGGCGATTATTGTCGCGTGCATTCTTCGCGCCGTTCGGCATGTTGATCTCAAAATAACAGTGGGGACTCGAATATGAAGATAACTTTTTTCGCGGGATTGCGGCATCGGCTTTTCAATATGCTGCCGTATCTCGCCGTGTCTCTGCTCATATGGACGGTCTGCGTGCTCTCGTCTTTCGGCGGCGAGCGGGAAACATTTTTCTCTGCTTTTACCGAAGCCGTCGGCGGCGTTGAACACAGCGGACAGTTTGATCTCTTCGGCTTCTTCCGCTATTTCGGAACATTTTTTGCGGGACTCTTTCTCGGTATGGCGGGTTCGGTTCTCGATTCCGAAGCAATGCCGTATTTCGTCCTGCCGCGCTCGAAGAGCTTTTTCAAATGGTGGATAAAAACCGTTTCGTCCGCGCTTCTCTGGTGCGTGCTCTATTGCCTTATCGGCATAGCTGTCTGCACAGCGGCGGCGGAAAAAGTCGGAACGCTTTCCGCATTTGAGCTTATGCGTATGGCGGCATATCCGCTCGCGCTCGGTGCGGCAATGTGCGTGCTGTGTCTTCTGCGCTTTCTTCTCGGGCAGAAGCCTGCGGCGGCAATCGTCATCGCGGTTGTCGGCACAACGGGACTCATATGCGGGAAGCTGAAAAGCTTCAGCTTCGCCATGCTCGGCGCATACGGCATGGCAAAACAGCTGACCGATGCCAAAACGGCTGCGGCGGTACTCTTGGCAGACGCGGCGGTGATAATCCTTGTCTTTTTCTGCTCCGGCGCAGTGAAGAGAAGGGCTTTGAAAGGAGGACATTATTTTGACTGATGTTATAGTTATAGATAAATTGACAAAAAGTTTCAAAGGAAAAACGGTTCTCGAAGATGTCAATATGCGGCTGCAAGAGGGCAGGATATATGGCATCGTCGGCGACAACGGCAGCGGCAAGACCGTACTTTTAAAGCTCATTTGCGGATTCATGAAGCCCGACAGCGGTACGGTCACCGTCAACGGCAAGGTGATAGGCAAGGACGCGGATTTCCCGGAGAACACGGGAATTATAATCGAAGCGCCCGGCTTTCTGCCCAATTACAGCGGCATGAAAAATCTTGAATACCTCGCTTCGATACGCGGCAAAATCGGCAAAGAACAGATAGAGTCCGCCATGAAAACGGTCGGTCTCGACCCGTCGTCAAAGCTGCGGGTCGGCAAATATTCGCTCGGCATGAAACAGCGCCTCGGCATAGCGCAGGCGATAATGGAGGATCAGCAATTACTGATTCTCGACGAGCCGATGAACGCGCTCGATAGGGACGCAGTCGAGGAGATGCGAAAGCTCTTCCTGAGCTTTAAAGCGAGCGGAAAAACCATGCTCATAGTCTCGCACAACGAGGGCGATATCTCGACCCTCTGCGACGAGGTTTATGAATTTGACGGCGCGCGGATAAAACGGCGCGAATCCGTCTGAAAATATACTCACGGAGCTGAAAAATAATGAAATCAAACAGAAAAATTATCATGTCCGCCTTCGCCCTGATGCTTGCGGCAATCTCGCTTGCCGGGTGCGCTAAAGTGGCGCACGAGCCGGAAACGACGACTGCACCCGAAACGACGACCGAGGAGCAAACGACGGAGCCGACCACCGAACCGACAACGCAGGCGGAGACAACAAAGGCGACCTCCGCACGCGGCGCGGAAACGACACGCAGGGCTTCCGGTTCTTCAAATACCGCGTCAAAGACTACGGAATTTCAGGTCGATTTTGATGCGATAAGAATGCTCGGGGTTCCGAAATTCCGCGCATATGCCGACCTGGGTGACGGATTTTCATCAACGGGCAAGACCGCGACCGTGAACGGAGTCAAGTGCAAGACCTATAAAATAAGTTTTGAAGACAGCGACGATGTCCTGCTCGCATACGATGAGCAGAACAAGGTGCTGTATGAGTACGACAACGAAACAAAAGATTGGATAGAATTATAAAGAACAGGCGTTTTACGGTTTTGCCGCAGAACGCCTGTTCTTTTTGTGTGTTTATATGTGCAGTGCTTTGAGTATCGCTTCGGTGTCCTCAAAGTGCGGGATTATCATATCGGCGCCCGCCGATATGAGCCGTGCCCGCTTCTTTTCGTCTATTCCGTCGCCGGTCTTTTCGTTTGTCGCCACGCCGACTGCGTATCCGCCGAGCTTCGCCGTGAGCTCTATCTCAACAAAGCCGTCGCCGAATGTGACAAGCTCCTCCGGGTCGAGCTTCTGCTCTTCGATCATGTTCTTTATAACCGCCTCTTTCGAGCAGTCGAGCAGCGCGTCCTTCGCGCCGTGAATGCCGCCGTCGAAAAGATCTTTGACTCCGATTAAGGACGCCTCATATATGACATCCTCCTCGTCCGTTCCGCTCGCGAGGAAGCATCTTATCCCGGCGTTCCTCAGCACCTTTATGAACTCAACAGACCCTCTGACCGCGAGATTATCGGGTGAAAGACAGCCGATTTCGAGTCCCTTTTTTCTGTCGGCTATCCGTGTTTCGAGCCTGCGCAGATATTCTTTTTTGTATTCGCCCGGGTCAACGTGCTCTCCGCCGCGGCGAACAACTGCTTCGTCAAGCGCGATACACTGGAATATCGTCTGCTTGCCGGTCAGTCGGTCGACGAATTCCGTGACCTCTTCGCATATTCCGTCTTTATTTTCATTTGTGCCGAGAGCTTCGATGACCTCGCAGAAATACGGAATCATCACTTTCTGCCAGCCCTCGCGTATGAGGCTTATCGTGCCGTCAAAATCGAACAGCGCGCATTTGAAACCCTTGCCGCCGTATTCTTTTATCGTTTCAATCGAAAAACTCATTCTTGTGCCTCTTATTTTTATTTTGTTACTGTGCGAGCGCTTCTATTTCCTCGGGCGATGCCGTGCCCGTGACGCCGATTTTTCTGACCGTCACGCCGGACGCGAGCCCCGCGAACTGAGCCGCCGTTTTGAGCCCGGTCTTTGCGGCGATCGCCGCGGAAAATGCGGAGAGCGAGGTGTCGCCCGCGCCGCAGATGTCAACTTCGCCGTCGAACAGTACCGCGTCGGCTTTCTCTGTCCTGCCGCCGTCGGTGACTATCGAGCCGCGCTTCCCGAGCGTGCAGAACACGGTCGAGCGGTTCTTTTTCGCGAGCAGCTTTGCCGCTTCAATAAATTCGTCATATCCCGCGTCTATGTAGCCCTCGTTGTTATACACCGCGCGCCAACACTCGACCTCGTTGGGCTTCAAAATGCAGTCGGTGTATTCAACGATGTTGTATCGGCTGTCCGCAATGACGGTGAGTCCCGATTTCGCAAGTGCGATTATCTCATCGCGCACGCGCTTTGTAATTATGCCGAATCTGAACTGATCCGCAACGCACAGCACGTCAATATTTTCGGAGATCTTTCTGAGGTTTTCAATCACCTTGTCCTCGATCTCTTTTGATATCGGCTCGTAGTTGTCGAAGTCGAGGCGCGGATCTTCATATTCAAGCTCCGATATGCCCTTTCGCATCGGCTTGCAGTAGGCGTTGGTGAAGCGGCCGGGCACTTTGATGACGAAATCCCTGTTCATGCCGCTCTTTTCGAATATGTCCTCCATGAGCATGCCGCGCCAGTCGCCGCCGATAAGGGATATCGGAATAAGCTCTTTTGGGGAGAGCGCCGCGAGGTTCGACGCAACATTTCCGCCCGCGCCGAGATAGACTCTCTCGCCGACTATCGGCAGGGGATAGTGCGGAGTCTCGCGTGAGAGCTCGGATTTCGTCATGTCCGCGTGCCAGTAGATATCAACGCAGAAGTCGCCGATTATGCATATGCGCGCATTTTTTATGCCGGCGCATATTTTTTTGACCTGTTCTTTTGAAAGCATATCTTACCTCAAATCAAAGCTGCTCTTTGAGCTTGTCGTAGAGCGTGGGTATGGTTATCTGATGGTCGCCCTCAAAGTGCCAGCCCATGCCGCCGCGGCAGGTCGGGCGGTTGACGATATTCTTGCGGGGGCGGTAATAATAGTTCGGATCTTCGTAGCCTATCTTGCAGCGGAAGTTGCCCAGGCGCACGAGGTCGAAGTTCGCCGTGGTTATGTTGAAAGTGGGATAGCCGAGGTTGCGCGCTATTGAAAGAGTCTTGAGAAACACCTCGGGACCGATGACGGCAGAGCCGAAGTTCAGAAAAACGCCGCCGTCAAGCTGCGACACGCTGTAAGCCATCTTCTTGAAATCAATGCCCGAGCATTTGCCGATAGCCTCCATGTCGCAGGTTGGGTGCTGGTGGATGATATCCGTGCCGAGCGCTATGTGATATGTCGCGGGAATGTCTAACTTATATGCGTTCCAGAGTATGCAGTCCTCGCGGTTCGGGAACTTCTCGGGGTGCATGTCTATATATTCGCCGAGCGCCTCGCCGTAGCCGATGTTGAGCTTCGCGCCGCGTTGAATAGCCTCGTTCATCCATGCTCCCGTCTGTTCCCACATTCCGAATGAGCCGTCCTCAATAGCGGTCGGCACATCCTCGGAGGTGCCGCCGAGATACGCGAGCTCAAAGTCGTGTATGCTCGTCGCGCCGTTTGCGGCGATGTGTGTGATAACGCCCATTTTCATCAGCTCTATGACATAGCGGGAAAGGCGGTTTTTGACAACGTGCGCGCCCATGCTCCATATGACGGGATGCCCGTTCTTGCGCGCCTTGACTATTCTCTCAATTAGTTCGTCAAAGCCCTCGTATTTGTATTCCTCGTGCGGGGTGACGCCGGGTGTCATCATGTTGTCTATGGTGACGAGATTGTGGCGATCCTCGGCTGAATATGTCTTTATCCCGGAAAAATCAAGCTGCATCTGTCTGCGAAGCATAAAACCCTCTCCTTGAATCTTTATTCTTATCGAATTTTATCACATCACCGTGACTTTTGCCACAGTTTTGGCAAATTTTGTTGCGGTGTTCAAGCAATTTTGGTGGGCTGCCGCATTTAGATGCAGAAAGCGTTTTTTTGACCCGAAGCTGTATAAGTAATACTGCGAGCGGGCAAAAAGGCGCTTAAAAGAGCAAAAATCAAATAAAACAAAGGTCATAATCCGTGTTATCAGACGTGAATATGACCTTTGTATTTTTGCTCTTTGGTCTGCGCTGAATGCGACAGCCCAAGAATTAATCTTCTTTATCTTTTGTTTCTCTCTCGGCTCTCTTCTTCTTGACGAACGCGGGAGTTATCTTGTCGAGTATTTCATCGAGCTTCTGCCATTCCGCCTCGGCTTTTATCGAGTCCTCTTCGAGGCGTTTGTCCATGTCGTAGTACATGATGCTGCATCCGCAGTGGGGGCAGTTGGGCTTTAAGTCGAATATGCCGAGCTTTCCGCCGCATTTCGGGCATTTGCGTTCCATTTATATCTCTCCTTCCGCCTTGGATATCGTCTTTGAGTTGAGCTCGCGGCGAGCGATCATCTCTTCCTGAATGTCCTTGAGCTTCTTGCCCTCGAGGTCGTAGAACTTGTAGGGAATGAGCGAGATGAGCGACACCACGGGCGGCAGTATCGTCACAAGCGCCCAGAGCCAGAAGCGGGTGTTTATCTCCGGATTTTCAACAAGCTGGAGCGAGTTGTCCGCGAGCTGAACGGTGACAAGGCCGATAACCGGGATTATCGCCGTCGCGATAGAAGTGCAGAGCGAGCCGGTGAGCTTGCTGATGAATGTCAGCAGGGAGAACGCCATGCCCTCGTTTCTCTCGCCTGTTTTCCACTCCATGTAGTCGACCGTGTCGCCGATCATCTTCGTGGGGACGACCATGTTTATGCTCGACAGCGCGCTGAATATGAAGCCCTGAACCATGAGCAGGGGAACGATGACCGCGGGGTTGCGGTAGAATTTCATGCCCGCGAGGAATGTTGCTGTTCCGACAACGGCTTTGATTATAGTTACGCGAATAACAATCTGTTTTGACGTCCATCTTCTCTCGAGAGCGGGCAGCAGCAGATAAGTCAGGAATCCGGAAATAACTCCGGGGATTCCGATTATCGTGCCCCAGCTTGCCGCGCCGAGGGAGAATATGTAAAAATACTGCGAGAATGTGTCCGTGACTCCGCCTACCGTCGCGAGAATATTTGAGCAGACGATGAGAAGCAGGGGCTTGTTCTTGAAAAGGAATCTGAAGCAGTCGAGAACCTTCGGCTCGTCGGAGTTCTGAACCACGCGCTCGCGGCAGAAGATGCCGGAGAGCGAGAAGAGTCCCATGCCGACAGTGCCAGCGACAATACCCATCACGAGGAAGAGCTGGCGCATGTTGATTCCGATAACGCCCTTGTTGCTCAGGTCGATAAACAGCGAGATTATCGGCGTTACAAGTCCGCCGATAATGCTTGAAATGAAGCGGGCGGAGGTTATGACGTTTGATCTGTCAACGGGGTTCGGTGATATCGCGGCGGACATACCCCAAAACGGTATATCGCCTATTGTGTAGAAGAACTCCCAGATAAAATATGTGACGCACATATAGACTATCTTGAGCGTCGTTGACTGAACTCCCGCGAGGAACTCCGCGCCGCCGAAGAACACGACGGTCGCTATGCCGAGCGGTATCGGGACAAAGAGCAGATAGGGACGCAGTTTTCCGAGATTCGTGCGGGTCTTGTCAACTATCGTTCCCATCATCGGGTCGTTGAGTGCATCCCAGATGCCCATGACGGTTATCATCGTTGCAACCGCTGTGCTCGGTATGCCGAACACGGTCACAAGAAAGAATGTCAGCTGCATGCGGACCATGTTGTATCCGATGACCTGACCGCCGTTTGCTACGCCGTAGAGTACGGTTTCTTTTACTCCGACGTATCGTTTTTCTTTCAGCCTTTCGTTGTTAGCCAATTTGTTTTCCTCCTCCGGGCGCGGAAAGCGCAGATGTATTTTCAGTGTTTTCGCATTCGTTTATGAATTTTTCCGCCGTCGCCTCATATGCGCGCGGATCGGTATAGTAGCTCTGCGCGTGAACCGCATTTTCGACCGTCAGCATTTCTTTTTGGGTCGGGCACGCGTCAAACAGCTCTTTCTGCATCTTTACGGGCACGAGCGCGTCTTTTGCGCCGTGAATAAAAAGTATCGGCACTTTCGCGCTGCGAACGGCTTTTATCGGCGACGCGTCGCGCAGGCTGTATTTGCAGATTATGCGGCAATACAGGTCGAATATATACAGCATAGGGAACGCCGGGAGCCCGAACGGATTTTTGAGCTGATAGGCGAATTCATCCCATGCGCTCGTGTAGGAGCAGTCCGCGATGATTCCCTTGACCGCCGGGTCGGTTATTTTGTCGCTCATCATGAGCACTGTCGCGCCGCCCATCGACACGCCGAGTAGGAATATGTCGAGCTCAGGGAATTGCTCGCGGGCGCAGTCTATCCAAAGAAAAGTGTCCTTTGATTCGTGCGTGCCGTAGCCTAAGAATTTTCCCTCGCTCTCGCCGCATCCGCGGTGCTCCGGCATCAGGATTGTATAACCCATGCGGTGGAAGTACGGCGCGGAGAAGCAGAATTCGCATATCCCGGAGCTGTGCGCCCCGTGGCAGGCGATTATCATGCGCCCGTTGCTCTTCTCGGGCAGGAGCAGGCGCGCATATATCTTTTCACCGTTCGGTGCCGAAACGGTGAGCTTTTCGAACGGCATTTTCCCGAACTCTTCTTCGGCTTTTCTGTGATCTTTTGCAAAGTCATCCTCAACCTCGCCTTTTGCGGCGGGCAACTTTATCGGCTTATACCATATTACCTGATTGAACAGGAAGCCGCATATCGCGAACAGCAGCACAACGGCTATCGCGAGCACAACAAGCAGAATTATTATCACGGTGTTCATAATTCGGCACCTTTCAGATATTCTGTCGTATCAGACAAGCTTCATTATACGGGAACAAAAACCAAAAAGCAATACAAATTCAACATAAAGATAAAATTTATATACATAATTATATGAAACTTTTACAAAAAATTACAGACGGCAGGTAAAAAACACATTTTTCGGAAAAATAGCGTCATAACCCTCGCCACTGGCTCCGTTCTCCCGGCAATATACGAGGGCGCGGGACTCAACCGCAGCGTCGCCCTGTCGCTCGGATATGACGGCTCGAATGTCTATGACGTTCTCTATAACCATGACTATTTCGTCCGCATAAGCAGCGTTCTCGTTATCGCGTCCGTTGTCGGTGCGGTGCTCAATGTCATTCCGTTCTTCTTCTATGATTTCACCGAGGTCAAGCAGAAAGCGATAGTCAAGGTGCTCAAAATAAGGGCACTTTTCGAGGACTACGGAAATAATGTCCTCGCAGACGATGCGCTTGTCAAGACGGTCGATATCATAAAGGAAGCCGAAGAATATTCCGGACGCGAAATGAACGTCCTCTCGAAGGACGGAATAAGACAGGCGAAAAAGTCCGGCGACAAGGCACTTGTAAAGGCGGCTAAGAAAGAGTATAATCTTAAAGCTCAGGAAGACGAGAAGATAGAGATATCCCGTTTTGTCCTCACGGAGCTTGACCGATTCAACACACCGGAGGGCATGGAGAATCTTGAGATCGCGAAGAGAATAAGCGCGGCGGGACTCGGCGGCTTCATGTCCGCAATAGAACTCAAAAAGAGCGATGTCAGGCGTATGCCCAAGGCGACCGCGCAGCAGAAAGAGCGCAGAAAAGATATGCTCAGACTCGTCGGCGATATCAAAACCGCGCGCAAGACCGCTGCGAAATATTATCCCAACGGCATCGAACCGTTTGACAGCTCTGTTTTCGAGGGACTCTTCAAGCGCGAGGACGAGGCGGAAGTCAATATGAAGCGCGTCACGGATAATATGAAGCTCGCAAAAGAGTCAAAAGATAAAGCCGCTATTGCAGAGCTCCAAGCGGAGCTTCGGCAGGTGCGCGCCGAAAAACAGCGCGTGCAGCTTGAGATAAAGAAAGCGACCGACGAAAACTCGCTCTATTACAGAGCCGCAAAGCCGTATCTCGACGCAGTGAGAACGATAGCACAGAGCGAGAACTACAGCCGATGCGAGGATATATTTGCCCTCTATGACGGGGCAAAGGAGCGCATCGTGCAGCGCGAAAGCGCGGAGGCGGCGGTCTGATAATAAGCTCAGACAGGAGAAGAAAAATGGACGACAAACTCAAAAACGCTCTTTATGAGCGCTATACAAGGTCGTGCAGACCGCAGTATTTCGCCTCGTGGGCGAAACCGAAAGCCTCGGAGCTGAACATACTCCGCCACAGGCATCTAGGCGGGAATCAAGAGGTGATATGGGATATCGCCAAGGACAGCGGAAAGGCGGCCGACCATATCGAAATGGCGGGATTTTATGCCTCCGCGATAATCAGCTACGGCAAGAACAAAGACGGCGAGCTGAAGCTGATGAAGCATCTGACGGTGCCGACCCTGCGCTTCAAGCCCGATCTGACCGAGTCGTCGTTCAGCCATAACTTTAATGGCTGCGCCGCCGTGATAAAGCAAAACGGCATGGCACTTACGGAATACCCCGAGACCGTCTCTGTCAAGGGCGATTTGTCCATATCTTCGCGAGCAGGCGACAAAACCGAGATTATCCGCAGGTTCACTCCCGCCGTCGATCAGCCCGCGCTTGTCGAGACCGTTACGGTTTTCAACCGCTCCGATAAACCGCAGAAATACGAAGCATTCGGCGCATGTTACAGCGAGTCGGTGAACGCTTTCTGGTGCGTCGGGGACAAAAATATAACCGCCGAAAGCTCGGCAGTGTTTGGCGATATTTTCGAGCCGACCGCTCAGCGGAGCCGCGAATATGAAATTGCCCCCGGCGATTGTTTCAATTTTTATTGCGTCTATTATGCCTGTCAAACCGAGATGCTTTCAGCATTTTCAATACACGACGAGATAGCGAAGCGCGACAAATTTATATTAAATATGTTCGGTTCGCTCAGACTCGAATCCGGTATCCCGGAGCTTGACGCGCAGTTTGCCCACTGCATTTTGCGCGGCAGCGAGAGCATATTCAAAACGGCGGGCGGACTTATGCACGCCCCGGGCGGCGGCAGCTACTATGCCGCCCTATGGACGAACGACCAGTGCGAATATGCCAACCCGTTCTTCCCGTTCTCCGGCTACAAAGCCGGAATAGAGCAGTGCATAAACTGCTATTCTGCATATGAAAACTACATGGATCGCTCTGACAAGCCGATGCGCGAAAAACGCCCGCTTGTTTCGAGCGTCATAGCCGAGGGACGCAGCTTCTGGAACGGAGCTGGCGACCGCGGCGACTGCGAGATGTACGCCTACGGTCTGACGCGATTCCTGCTCGGGATGAGCGATATCGCGCTGATAAAACGCTTCTGGGATGATATAATCTGGTGCCTCGATTTCGCGCTCTTGCGCAAGAATAATTACGGTGTTATAGAAAGTGACTCGGACGAGCTCGAAAATAGATTTGAATCCGGAAACGCAAATCTTTTCACATCATGCCTGACATATGACGCGCTCGGCAATGCCGCAGCGCTCGCCAAAGTTATAGGCGACGCAGAACACGCCAAGCTGTGGGCTGATGAGCGCGAAAAGCTCAGAAATTCCATTGAAGAGTATTTCGGCGGAAATGTCGAGGGCTTCGAAACATATAAATATTATGACGGAAACCGCGACCTGCGCGCGTGGATATGCATGCCGCTGACGGTCGAGATATTTGACCGCGCCGATGAGACGGTCAAAGCGCTGTTCTCGCCCCGGCTCTATATGAACGGCATGCTCCGCTCAACCTCCGCGAGCAACACCACATGGGACAGATCCCTGCTCTTCGCCCTGCGCGGAACACTGCTCGCCGGAAAAGCGGATATCGGCACGGAACAGACCGTGAACTACTGCAAAAACAGGCTGCTCGGCTCGCACTGCCCGTATCCGTTCGAGGCATATCCCGAGGGCAACAGAGCGCACCTCGCGGCCGAAAGTCTGCTGTTCGCGAGGGTAGTGACCGAGGGACTCTTCGGACTTCGTGCAGTCGGACTGAACAGACTCAGAATAAAACCGCAGCTGAGCGGACTGTGCCCGTCGATAAAGCTGAGCGGCATACGCCTGTTCTCAAAACAGTTCGATATCTCTGCCGACAGCAGCGGCATAAAACTCGAACATGACGGTAAAACATATTCAACCGAAAGCCGCGAAGAGGTGTTCGATTTCAATACTTTAAAATTTGAATAACAAACTCCCGGTGCAATTTTTGCATCGGGAGAATTTTTGCGCTTGTATATTTATATATGAATCCGTACGCCGAAAACACAAAACCGCCTTGCTTTCGCTTGGCGGTTATATTTATCAAAAAAGAAGGGGTCTCGCAAGTGCTGAACATGTATCAACCCGCAGCTTACGTCCCTGACGCCCCATGCGTTCGCCCCTTCCGCTCAGAATATAGCATAGCCGCGAACGCGAAGTCAAGCGTTTGGCAAAATATCATGAGCAAAGGACAATATATCGGACAGTGGATAAGCTCAAGACAAAATTCTGTTGATAAATTTCCGACGGCGGTGTAAGATGTAAATGACAATGGGGAGTTAGAGACAGAAATGGCACCAATAACCGCCAACCGCCAAATAAATGTGCATGAGCAAATAAATTTTAAGGAGACGATATATTTATGTCTGAGTATGTAGAAAAGGTGACTTTTTTTAAACGCAATCCGGAGTGGTATTACTATGACGAGAACGACTATCCGCACCTGACAGAAAAAGCCCCGCCGGAAGCCGTTGAGTCATATGAGTATTGGAAGAAGATGTATGAACGGTCGCAAAAGGAAGGTATAATATTTTATTGATGGCTCCGAGCGGCTCTTACAGAGTGTTAGGCAAATTGCCCCCTATTGGTTTTTTAAATTTTGACTCACGCCATGTGAGCAGACGAAATCGGTTGTATGGAATTTTATGCTAAAATGATACAGAGGTGAGCTTTTTGTATGGTAACGGTAAAGAAACTATTACATGAAATTTTTACGGAAGATACCATAAAAGTTTTAGCAATTGGCTTTATGGCAGATGATCCCCGTGAAAAATCTAATTATCCTTCTGATATGCCGTACTCGGAGTTCAAAAGGTTGGTGAACAGCAAAAGCGTCCTGCGACGATTGAATGACACCGAGAAAAATAGAGAAAAGTTCATAAAGGCTGTTCACGAGAACCATCTGAAAAGTGCGATAGAAAACGGCACAGGACTTACGGAAACTGAAAAGTATGTCGCTTACGAAATTATGTTTTCGCCCAGATGGTAGTAGATAATTTAATAATTACAGCGTCTTGTATTTGACTGCAAGGCGCTGTTTTTATATTCAAAAAACGCTGCTCCAAAACAAAAAAAGACAGTTGCCAAACTTATGAATGGGCTCGATATAACCTCATATTTCAGACTGAGCCTTCCGTGGGGAGGGCGACGCTGCTTCCGTTCGTTATGGCATTAGCCCACTCATTTCAATCCACGCCCTCCGTGGGGAGGGCGACTATGTCTGCACGATAGGCGGGCACAGGTTTTTCATTTCAATCCACGCCCTCCGTGGGGAGGGCGACGTTGAAGATTTCACACACGGACTCAATCTTTTTATTTCAATCCACGCCCTCCGTGGGGAGGGCGACCGCAACTGGCAGAATCAGTTTGATTATCAGAAGATTTCAATCCACGCCCTCCGTGGGGAGGGCGACAGCAGGACACCCACCACACCAAAAGGGGGGGAGGCATTTCAATCCACGCCCTCCGTGGGGAGGGCGACAAAATGCAAAGGGTTCCAGTACGAAGTGGGAAAAATTTCAATCCACGCCCTCCGTGGGGAGGGCGACTTCCTTTCGGAATAGTCGTTACACTTTCCTCTTGCATTTCAATCCACGCCCTCCGTGGGGAGGGCGACCAGTTTCTTCGGGTGTTAAGTATGCACTTATTACATTTCAATCCACGCCCTCCGTGGGGAGGGCGACGGCTTACAAAAACAAAGAAAGAGGTAATCAACAATATTTCAATCCACGCCCTCCGTGGGGAGGGCGACAACAGACATTTGCTGACGAAAAATATAGACAACAGATTTCAATCCACGCCCTCCGTGGGGAGGGCGACTTTAAATTTATTACTATACGGGGGAGAAATATATATTTCAATCCACGCCCTCCGTGGGGAGGGCGACCCCGAAGGTGTAAAAAGCATAAAAATGCGCGAACTATTTCAATCCACGCCCTCCGTGGGGAGGGCGACTTTAATTCGGACAAAAATATAGTCCTCACAGTCGCAATTTCAATCCACGCCCTCCGTGGGGAGGGCGACTTCTCGGGATCATTAACAGTTTTCGCCGATGATATTTCAATCCACGCCCTCCGTGGGGAGGGCGACCATTAAGATTCTAATACCAGTTATGGACATGCCATTTCAATCCACGCCCTCCGTGGGGAGGGCGACCGATATACGGCCGCAGGCGTTGGTCGAGTACAACATTTCAATCCACGCCCTCCGTGGGGAGGGCGACCTACATTCTTTACGGCGGACGGAAAAACAGAAAAAGATTTCAATCCACGCCCTCCGTGGGGAGGGCGACCTACATTCTTTACGGCGGACGGAAAAACAGAAAAAGATTTCAATCCACGCCCTCCGTGGGGAGGGCGACCTACATTCTTTACGGCGGACGGAAAAACAGAAAAAGATTTCAATCCACGCCCTCCGTGGGGAGGGCGACCTACATTCTTTACGGCGGACGGAAAAACAGAAAAAGATTTCAATCCACGCCCTCCGTGGGGAGGGCGACCTACATTCTTTACGGCGGACGGAAAAACAGAAAAAGATTTCAATCCACGCCCTCCGTGGGGAGGGCGACGCGATTGGGACAGCTTTTCGGGGCAGTTTCAATCCACGCCCTCCGTGGGGAGGGCGACAGTGCAAACATGATGTCCTCGTCGTTGACTTCTTATTTCAATCCACGCCCTCCGTGGGGAGGGCGACCGTCATGTTGTGAATCACACAGCCGCTTTCTTTCATTTCAATCCACGCCCTCCGTGGGGAGGGCGACGCTTCAGGAGCAGCTGCAGAAGAGTACGCCGGTCTTTATTTCAATCCACGCCCTCCGTGGGGAGGGCGACACTTTTCCCTCTGAGCTTTGCGAACTCACCCATATTTCAATCCACGCCCTCCGTGGGGAGGGCGACCTGTGTCAATTCGTCGTGCCGTTTCCACTTTTCACGATTTCAATCCACGCCCTCCGTGGGGAGGGCGACATTAAACACAACAACATCTTATTTAATAGATGGCATTTCAATCCACGCCCTCCGTGGGGAGGGCGACCGAATTTACAAGCTGTTATAATCGCCGGAGCACTATTTCAATCCACGCCCTCCGTGGGGAGGGCGACCGGAGTGGGGGTGAGGAAGTGAGGGGCGCAGGGGAATTTCAATCCACGCCCTCCGTGGGGAGGGCGACGCGGTCGGCGCGGTGGAGGGAGGTGTAAAAAGTATTTCAATCCACGCCCTCCGTGGGGAGGGCGACATCCCGGCCGAAGTCTTATATGGTATATAGTCATAAATTTCAATCCACGCCCTCCGTGGGGAGGGCGACAAATGAGGGGGCGCAGGGGGAGAGATGAGGGGGGATTTCAATCCACGCCCTCCGTGGGGAGGGCGACGCAAAAGATATTTGCGCTCGTCGCGCATCCTTTT
Organism: bacterium; assembly: GCA_963592475.1. Lineage (GTDB taxonomy): Bacteria > Bacillota > Clostridia > Oscillospirales > Acutalibacteraceae > CAG-177. Next base: position 13,765 of record CAVAWW010000004.1, on the reverse strand, counting down.
ATTTCAATCCACGCCCTCCGTGGGGAGGGCGACTGGCTTTTGGCATGAGGACAAGCTTATCGCCTTTATTTCAATCCACGCCCTCCGTGGGGAGGGCGACGGTCTGCGGGAACGTGCCGCCAATGTGGATTGTTGCGATTTCAATCCACGCCCTCCGTGGGGAGGGCGACCGGCACATACTTGCCTATGACGCCCTGGGCGTTTATTTCAATCCACGCCCTCCGTGGGGAGGGCGACTTTGCGCGTCGGTTGACGACTCCATTCGTCCACATTTCAATCCACGCCCTCCGTGGGGAGGGCGACTCAAAGTAGACACTGAATTTTGCTACTTCCGGCATTTCAATCCACGCCCTCCGTGGGGAGGGCGACGTTCGTTCTCATCGCCGCAATGGCAATGAGCGGAATTTCAATCCACGCCCTCCGTGGGGAGGGCGACTTTAACGGCGTATTTTGAGCTTAATTATAAGCGGTCATTTCAATCCACGCCCTCCGTGGGGAGGGCGACGGACAAGCCGCAGACCCCGAACAACGACGACTTCATTTCAATCCACGCCCTCCGTGGGGAGGGCGACATATGGATTTCCGGAGCTCCGCACAGAAAAGTCGGAATTTCAATCCACGCCCTCCGTGGGGAGGGCGACGCTAAGTCCCGTAAATCCCGAATATCAGCCAAAAATTTCAATCCACGCCCTCCGTGGGGAGGGCGACGAGTATCGGCGCGAGGTTGGAAACAAGACCGTCATTTCAATCCACGCCCTCCGTGGGGAGGGCGACAACTATTGCATATGGCACGGATTAGTCAAAAAGATTTCAATCCACGCCCTCCGTGGGGAGGGCGACCAGACGGTAGTCGCGCTCCACAAATCCCGCCCGGACATTTCAATCCACGCCCTCCGTGGGGAGGGCGACGATTCCCGGCCGCGCCGGACTTTTGATAGTCGATTCATTTCAATCCACGCCCTCCGTGGGGAGGGCGACCCTTGCGGAAGCAAGACGCCAAAAGGAGCTTGAAATTTCAATCCACGCCCTCCGTGGGGAGGGCGACTCCGACGCGAGCAGTTACCGCATGGCAATCTGCACATTTCAATCCACGCCCTCCGTGGGGAGGGCGACTTTGCGGTTGCTTATGATTCGCTTTACTTGTTATATTTCAATCCACGCCCTCCGTGGGGAGGGCGACGTAAGCGTCGACCGCGTCATTGATAAGCACGGAATTTCAATCCACGCCCTCCGTGGGGAGGGCGACTTCTCAAAGCACATAAAGAGCAAATCAAACACTTATTTCAATCCACGCCCTCCGTGGGGAGGGCGACCAGAGGCGGCGCAAAACCTACGCCGCCACTGCGGCATTTCAATCCACGCCCTCCGTGGGGAGGGCGACAATGGAAAAATGACGGATAGGGGGGGAGGAAACATTTCAATCCACGCCCTCCGTGGGGAGGGCGACTTATTCTATTGAAAATAGTCTTATCTTATTGGATATTTCAATCCACGCCCTCCGTGGGGAGGGCGACTCGGTCTCAGACTTAATCGGCGCGAAAACAGGCAATTTCAATCCACGCCCTCCGTGGGGAGGGCGACGCCTTGCCGTGGTACGAACGCAAAGAGGTTGAAATTTCAATCCACGCCCTCCGTGGGGAGGGCGACGCCCTAAAAAGGGCAACCTCATATGCCCACTCGGTATTTCAATCCACGCCCTCCGTGGGGAGGGCGACGCCATACTCGAAATAATAAAAAATTTTTTAAAGTATTTCAATCCACGCCCTCCGTGGGGAGGGCGACGATAACAAGACGGACACCAAACCACATAAGCACAAATTTCAATCCACGCCCTCCGTGGGGAGGGCGACTCTACTACCGTTTCATGAATAAGCAAAGCAGAAAATTTCAATCCACGCCCTCCGTGGGGAGGGCGACCACTTGCACCTGCCGCACCGTCAGCAAAACAACTAACATTTCAATCCACGCCCTCCGTGGGGAGGGCGACAAAATCAACAGCGGGAAAATCCAAATAGGGAGTCTCCATTTCAATCCACGCCCTCCGTGGGGAGGGCGACGATATACTCGCTTTTGTCCGTCCTTGTGACTTTTATTTCAATCCACGCCCTCCGTGGGGAGGGCGACCTATTCCGCTGCGGTCACGCTGCCGCAGACAACGATTTCAATCCACGCCCTCCGTGGGGAGGGCGACCATTAGAGCCGTCTGCGAAAGCTGAAAAAGACATCATTTCAATCCACGCCCTCCGTGGGGAGGGCGACCGGCTCGCGGTGTGGGTCGAACCCGAGTTCAAGCGGCATTTCAATCCACGCCCTCCGTGGGGAGGGCGACTATTTTTTACAGTATCATTATAGACCCTATTCGCATTTCAATCCACGCCCTCCGTGGGGAGGGCGACACGCCACCGGCAGACTCAACGATGACGGCTCACCATTTCAATCCACGCCCTCCGTGGGGAGGGCGACTTCTGTTGATTTATCAATGCGGGGGAAAGACGAATTTCAATCCACGCCCTCCGTGGGGAGGGCGACCGATGTTGCGGGTACGCATGTGCATTTATGGGACATTTCAATCCACGCCCTCCGTGGGGAGGGCGACGTCCCCGACGATAAAATCATCAAAGACAGAGCGATTTCAATCCACGCCCTCCGTGGGGAGGGCGACAAAGTCTTATTTGTCGGCGTGATGTTGACTTGCATTTCAATCCACGCCCTCCGTGGGGAGGGCGACTGCCGTCGGCTTCGCATTTTTCTTTGAAGCTTGTATTTCAATCCACGCCCTCCGTGGGGAGGGCGACAATAGCAGACTGGAAAGCCGATATATCAGTGTTATTTCAATCCACGCCCTCCGTGGGGAGGGCGACCAGAAAGAAAAATAAAAGATAATGTTTGTGTGGATTTCAATCCACGCCCTCCGTGGGGAGGGCGACCGCGCTTTTTAAAATCAGGTGTGACCCATACTGCATTTCAATCCACGCCCTCCGTGGGGAGGGCGACAAACAATCTCGGTACAAGGTTTTCACCCCCAGTATTTCAATCCACGCCCTCCGTGGGGAGGGCGACTACGGCTCTGATATATGGCGTTTTAATTTTTTAATTTCAATCCACGCCCTCCGTGGGGAGGGCGACCGCGCCTGTCGCGCCTGTCGCTGTCCTGCTATAAATTTCAATCCACGCCCTCCGTGGGGAGGGCGACTCTCGTCTTTCCCCCGCATTGAAAACAACAGGAAGATTTCAATCCACGCCCTCCGTGGGGAGGGCGACGACCTGTCCCCGACGATAATACAAAAGACAGAGCGATTTCAATCCACGCCCTCCGTGGGGAGGGCGACGCCCCCTGAAGAGCAGTTATTAAATCTTTCATGACTATTTCAATCCACGCCCTCCGTGGGGAGGGCGACAATTCCATAGTACGCAGTTGATTAAACCACATAATTTCAATCCACGCCCTCCGTGGGGAGGGCGACACGGAACGACGCATAGTCGTTCTGATCGATGCCGATTTCAATCCACGCCCTCCGTGGGGAGGGCGACGACATAAGAACGGACAAAGATATGAATCAAACAATTTCAATCCACGCCCTCCGTGGGGAGGGCGACCGCGGCACTCATACGCCGTTTCCGTCAAACGCTTATTTCAATCCACGCCCTCCGTGGGGAGGGCGACCAATAGACCGTGATTTCTTTTACTGCCCGCACTGCGATTTCAATCCACGCCCTCCGTGGGGAGGGCGACTATAATGCTGAGCTTATTAATAAAAATAACAATCATTTCAATCCACGCCCTCCGTGGGGAGGGCGACTATACAAAAGCACATGGGCAGCGGCTGTCCAGAATTTCAATCCACGCCCTCCGTGGGGAGGGCGACGGCAGGGCGGCGAGCATTCCGAGCTTAGAGATGCCATTTCAATCCACGCCCTCCGTGGGGAGGGCGACCTTTGTCTGCTTTGCTTATTCATGAAACAGTTGTCATTTCAATCCACGCCCTCCGTGGGGAGGGCGACATTACACCACAAATATGCAAACCGGCGCAAATTATATTTCAATCCACGCCCTCCGTGGGGAGGGCGACTGCTTGAATCGTCCTTGAATACCAACGGAGAAACGGGAGATTTCAATCCACGCCCTCCGTGGGGAGGGCGACCGCTGCCCAAGGCATAGATAACATATTTTAATTTCAGATTTCAATCCACGCCCTCCGTGGGGAGGGCGACCCGATCAGCTGAAATGCCGCCGAGACAAGACGCGATTTCAATCCACGCCCTCCGTGGGGAGGGCGACAGTTGCTCGGATTTTGCACCACGTTGCACATCGCTATTTCAATCCACGCCCTCCGTGGGGAGGGCGACTATTTTTCCGCAAATGCGGCTTCGTCCGCGATTACATTTCAATCCACGCCCTCCGTGGGGAGGGCGACCCGCCGAAGAAATGACTTTCCGGCAGCTATACGAAATTTCAATCCACGCCCTCCGTGGGGAGGGCGACAGCAAAAATATACAAATATGCAATGCTATGCTTGTACATAGTGCATATAAAACTATATATTTTTGCAACAGCTGTGCTTTTTACTTGGCTTAAACAGTCGTAAAAGCACGGCTTTTTCGGTGCGAACATACGGCACTTTTTATGATCGATGCCGCCTCGCACTAAAGCATAAGGAGCCCTTCCGGCTGATATCCGGCCTTGACACCGATATGCTCTATTTTTGTCTGATAGTTGTTCCCGAGATTATAAAATCTCAGACTGTCCTTTTCGGTGTCAATGAGCTGTTCGAGCTTGTGCTTTACTAATCTGTATTGCGCGGCGTCCAATACACATTCAAATACACTGTTCTGAACCCGCTGACCGTAATTCACACATTCTTTCGCAACTTTCCGAAGCCGTTTTCTGCCGCCGGCATCTTCGGTGTTGACATCATAGGTTATCAATACGAGCATAACGCACCTACTTCCACAGGAACGGGGGATATTCGTCAATGTCGCCGCGGATGTAGCGCGCTAACAGAAGCGCCTGAATATACGGCACGAGCCCCCATTGTATCTTCTCTTTCAGGAACGGGTGAGTCAGGTTTTCGTCCCGCCTCGATTTCCAAAGCTTGAAGAACAATCGCCGACCGTCGTCGGTGAGGAGTACGGCGCCGCTGTCTGTTTTCACAAACATATTGCTCTGAAACGAGCGGTTGTTTATTCCGCTGAGCACAAATCTGTCGGCAAACGACGGACGCAATTCTTCCATGAGGTCGAGTGCGAGCGATTTCCTGCCCGAGCGGTCGGTGTGCATCATGCCGACATATGGGTCAAGCCCTACGCTTTCAAGTGCGTTCGCGCAGTCGTTCGCAAGCAGACTGTAGGCAAATGAGAGAAGCGCGTTCACGCAGTCGAGCGGCGGACGGCGGTTTCGCGTCTCGAAACTGAAACATGGGTCGGGGTTGAGTATAAGCTCGTCGAATACCGAAAAGTATGTGCTTGCCGCTTCACCCTCAATACCGCGGAGCGACCCGGCGTCAGTGCAGCTGCGAGAAGTGTATACTGACTCTTTCAGCTTTTCCGATGCGTCTTTTACTTTCTCTGCATCAATGCTCATCGGGTGGTCGCGCAATGAGCGCTCCAATACCCAGCGGGAGTTGAATATCTTTGCAGTGATGAAATTTTTGGCTGTCTGCAGGCTTTCACTCGGACTGTCGGCGATGCGGTATTGCTGCCTGCGCAGCAGCACATTGCCCTGCACTCCGCCGCCGACTCTCGCGAGGAACCGTCCGCTTTGAGAGAAGAATGACAGCGACTTGTTTTGCTCTGCACATTTGCCCATGAGAGCCGGGCTCGCGCCCATGTATGAAAAAGTCACTATCTGTTCGAGACTGTGCAGAGGGAATCTGCCCATCTCCGCGCCGTCCTTTTTGACGACAACATTTTCTCCGTCGAGCGTCAGATAGGCGTCGGGAGTCAGAATATAGAGCGAGTTCATAAGCTTTTTCAATCGAAGTCACCGTCCTCGCCGATAGCGGAGTCTATATATTCCGCCGCGCTTTTGTTCTTGCACAGGGCAGGGAGACAGAGCTCCTTGAGTGAACAGGCGTTGCAAAATTTGCCTGTCTTGACTTTGGGCGTGTAGCCGCGGCTTATGTAGCTGTGCATCTCGCTGACTGCATCTTTCACCGCTTGGCGCAGTTCGGCGTTTATATAAACTTTTTCGCGCCGATGCGTCTCGCCGTAGAACATATATCCGAGTTCAATCTCGACTCCGAGCATCTCTTCAAGGCACATTGCCTGCGCGCACAGCTGAAGCCTGTCGGCATCGCCCGCTTTAGAAGATCCGCTTTTGTATTCGATCGGCGTCGGCATCCATCTGCCATCGCGCCCGCGCAGTTTCGCGCCGTTTTCGTCATCGCGTCTGAATTCGACAACGTCGCATTCTCCGCTTATTCCGAGCTCTGACGAGAATACCCGCAGAGCCCGGACTGTTATCAGATCGCCGCGCTTTTCGCTGAGCGACGGGTCGTGCGCCCGTTCGTGGAATATTTCGCCGTTCACTGTGCGCAGATTTTCTGCCCAAAGCCCCTCAATGTGAATGAGAGCCCAACGTCTGCGGCAAAAAGCAAAGTGCTGTATTCCGCTTATTTGCAGAAAATCACACTCCCTGTATGTCATTATACTCCCTCGATGATCTCGGGCTCAAGCCCGGGAAGCTCATCTACAGATATAATATAGTCATCCGCGCTCGAGGGGATGTTGACATCGGGCTTCAATTCAACGTGAACGCTGCGGTGTACCTTGCTGCTCGAATACTGACCGTCCTTGCAGTTGTGTTTCCACCAATAGACGCGCAGAACCTCCATTGAACCCTCGGGGCGCGCCGAAGAAGCGTCGTTGAGGAACAGCGTGCGCAGGCATTCTTTTATAATATCCGCATCTTCTTCTGAAAATCCGGTCTTTTCGGCGAGCTGAACATTTATCGAGCCCTTTATCTCGTAGAGACCGAACTGGACAAAGTGCTTCTGACCCATTGTGTCGGAGGAACGCGCCGAGGCGTCCTTGCCGTCTTTGACGGGTTCGCCGTTGACGCTCTTGGTTATCTGAATGGAGCGAACCTCTATCGGCGATACGCTGACTCCTTGATGTATGCTGACCGGACCGCGCACGCCGACCGATACGCCGCTGCTGTCCTTGGATTTGAAAGCGAACACCTGACCGAATGAACGGACATCGAGCCACTTTTCGCAGGCTTCTTTTGCGTATTCGTTTATGTCCTTCGTCTTTATGTTGCTTGACGCGCGTTCGCTCAGGCTCTTGCAGCCGTCGTCGCTGCGGTCTGCGGACTGGACGAATATGTCGTTGCCGAGATCCTGCATTCTGTTGCGTATTTTGCGCTTGATGCAGACATCGGACATCTCGCCGTAGCCGGAGTAATCGGTGCGCGGGCGGTTGCCGTTGAGCGGATCGCCGTTTACATTTGCCTGATTTGCGGATACAAGAACTACGAAATCGATTTTGTTGTTAAGAGCTGCCATTTTAATTTTCCTCCTCGTTGTTGCTTTCTTTCTTTGTGTAGAGTTCACTGCGCTGCAGGTAATAGCCCAAAAGGTAACTGTCCTCAAGCTGGCGGTTGAGGTCTTTCTCGTCGAATTCGCTCAGATGACCGAAAATCTCGCCGATGAGGTTGTTATAGTATATTCTCATTCCGGGCGAGAGCTTTGCAAAATACGGATTGAGGCTGTCGCGGATTATGCGGGAAGCATACATTGGTCTCTCGCAGAATACCGACTGCATCCTTATTGCGTTCGGCTCTCTCTTCTCGTCTCTGTCATAGGTGTCGCGCTCGACCTTTTCCATGACCGCGAGCAGACGCCCGAACTGATAGCTTCTGTCTTTCTTGTCTTTTTCAAGGGCCATTTCCCATTCCTCCTTTTTAGTAACGGTCCTGTATGCATATATAACCGCACAAGCGTTATAGAGAATTTTTATGCGGTTTGATTTTGTGTCGTAGGCGAGCGGCATCGATGCTCTGTGCATCAGCGCGCGGACGATGTCCTGCGGTATAGGCGCTTGGTCGATAACACTGTGGAGCAGCCTTTGCGCCTGCTCACGCATCACGCGGTCATCGACGCTGAGTTTCCCGTTCTGCTCCGTGCCGAAGGCGCACTTGACTATTTCCCATATTGACGGGGACTGATAGCCGAACTTTCCGCTTGACCAGTAACAGTGCTCCTTCCAGAACGCGAGACGGTTCAGGAAATCCGAACCTTTCAGCTCATTATAGTATGTTATGGAGAGTCTGCCTGTTGTGGCGGCGTCAAACGACGCTATAACAATATCGTCCTCCGCCGGAAGCTTGTCCTGCCATCCGCTCAATGCCTTTTTCAGGTCGGCTTTGTAGTCGGTCGGAGTAGCCGGAAAATCTTTTTTCTCTTCTTCGTCGCTGTAGTTGGGCGTCAATGTTTCGGAGTCCTTGAACAAGGATGTATCTCCCTTTGGATTCCAACAGACGAAAGTTCTGCCGCCTATTATAATTCCCTGATTCGCCGCAACCCAGGCGAGAGCGTTGTGCGCTTTCTGAGAGGTCTCGTATCCGATGGTAGCCGCCTGCTGTGAGTCGGTGAAACGCCCTCTGTAGGTGAAATTTGAGCTGTCGTTTGCCGATATGAGCTTTGCGCCGTATGCCGATGCAACGGTTCCTTTCGGATGACTTTCGGTTATGCGTTCGTCTTTGCCTGATATCATGCAGAGCTTTTTCGGGGCTTTATTCTGCAATGAACTGTAGTATCCGATAAATGCGTCAAAAAGGCTTGTGTCTTTATAACACGCATCATTGTCGCCCGTGTTCATAACGCGCCAGCGAATTAAGCTTTTATCATACTTGCTCAGTGGCTTTCCGTTCTCGTCAAGCTCTATAATATTTTCGTTGGCGAGGTCGTCAACTATAGTTCCGCTCTCGACATAGGCGAGTATCGCGCGCACTTTCGGGTGGCTGAATTCGGATTCAGCCCATGCCCTGAGCTGGTTCAGATATGACTCGTGTCTCTCCGGCATATACGTTGCAATGTATCGCAGCTGATCGCTCAGAGGATGCGCGCATGGAGTGTCGCCAACGCGTCCGGCAGAGCGTTCGGTTGCCGGAATAATAGTCTTAGTGTTCTTTTTATCCTTGGCAACATCCGAAGCTTCTTTGAATTTTCCATATTCGTCAAGAAGTATTTCTATCTGCGCGTTCTGGATGATGTGAGATATCGGCATCAGTGTGACATGGTTGTCGAAACTTTTTCCAACTGAATCGCCGTGACAGTCATATGTCTCAACGGCTCTTTGCCATATGCTCATTTATTCCACCTCCCCGAATTCTCTGAGTCCGATGAAATTGCCGAGGTCTTCGCCGAACGGCTTTATCGCCATGTTTTCGCGCACCGTTTTTTTTATCGTGCACTTCTCGGGTCGGGGGAATGTGATAACGCCCTTTTTCATCGTCGGGTACCAGAATCGGACGGTCATTCGGTTTTTTGTCTCGTCCGAATATGCTTCGTCCGCGTAGGTTATCCCGTGGTACATAAGCCCGAATGCGAGCTCGGGCGTCTCATCGTATGCGCCTTTGCCGCTCTCAAACTCGCATGGCTCAACATAGCCCTGACATTCGCGCGCGCCGAGGAAAATATCCCTGCGCCCGCCTTTTTCAATCATGCGCTTTGCTATGTTGTGATGCTTGTTCTCGTTGCGGTCGCCGATGAGCTCCGGGCGGTTCTCATTCCACTCAAAATGCGCCTGCACCTGATAACGGCAGTCTTTGAGATAGGTGTAGAACGAGAGGTCGTTCCCGCCGTTGTATTTTATCGGTCGGATGCCCTTGACCTCAGTTTGGATGGGGTTCATCACTCTGACCTTGTCGATATACCAGACAATAGTGGGCTTCCAGTAGATCGAGTGGAGAATACCTTTGAGAGCTTCGTATGTCGGGATTTGATAGCTTGCTTTTTCTCCGCCGACGCGCATTACCGGGTCGGAGAAAAGCGCGTAGTCTCCGAATACTTCAAACGTCACTATATTCGGATGTTCCATATGCTGCACACCTCCTGTGTTTATTTATAATGTGATTGCTTCGCGGCTTTCGCCGTCAAGATTGAGCCCGAAATCCTCGTTGTAGAATTCCTCGCTCAGTGCGAGCGCGATGCCGTCTGCTATGGGATGGAGCGCGCCGCTGTCCGCGAGAGCTCTGCGCTGATTTTCATAGAGCGAGACGGTGTATGCCCGCGCTTTTTTGATGAGCTTTTTGAGATACTTTATGTCCTCTTCGGCCCGTTTTGAGCCGAGTTCGGCGATTATCTCTTTTCCCTCGCCGTATGGCACGATAACATCGGTCGTGCTGCTGCCGAAGACGGTGAACCTGCTTCCGGCGGTCTTGAACGCTTGAGTCAGCGCATATTTTTCGCCGTTTGCTTTTAAATAAGGCGCGTTTGCGTATGTCCTGTCGAGCGAAAGAAGATCAAAGAGAGTGAACGGCGAACCGTCGATTTTTATCGGCATATCCTGCGCGCCGATGTCGGATTGAATATAGAGCTTCTTGTAGTAGGCGTATACCGCCTCGTCCGAGGTAAGCCCCGACGGGTACTTCTCGGGATGATATTCGTAGTCTGACAGCAGTGACATGCACGCCATCTTGCCGTTCTTTATGCTTCTGAGCATGCCGAGGTCTTCGCCGCGGCAGTTTATTATGAACACATCTGCGGCTCCGTTGAGCTCGCCGTTGCGGTTGCATCTGCCCGCCGCCTGTATCACGCTGTCGAGCCCCGCGCAGAGCCTTACCACGCAGCCGAACGAGACGTCAACGCCTGCTTCTATGACCTGCGTCGAGATGCAAACCACTTTTTGTGCGTCTGGATTTGTGCGCTTTCTTTCAAGTGCGCTGTTTATCTCGGATATTACCGCCATTCTGTGCGCCATGCACATTCCGGCGGAAAGATGGAAGATCACGGTGTTTTCCAATTTCATCTCGGTGAACAGATACGCCGCCTGCTTTTTGAGATTGCATATGACAAGAAGACTGTCCGTTCTGTCGAGCTGTTCTGCGATAAATGCGGGAATTGCGTCAAGCCGCATGCCGCCCTTGTCGATTATCTGCGTGCGTTTGAATACGCGCCACAGCTCTTCGTCAAACGGCACAATATCTTTTATATTTTCTGTCATCGGGTGCGCCGTCTGTTCAAGGCACGGCTGAGTCGCCGAGCACAAGACTATAGTCGCGCCGCAGACCTCCGAGAGAAAGTTTACCGCCGTGTTGAAAAGCGACAGCATTTCGTTCGGCACGGTCTGAACCTCGTCTATGACTATTACGCTGTCGCACAGCGCGTGCATTCTGCGTATGCAAGAGGTCTTTCCTGCAAACAAAGTGTCGAGCAGCTGAACAAGGGTGGTTATTATCACCGGCGACGACCAGCTTTCCGTTAACAGCTGGGCGCGTTTGAGTTCGTCCGCATTGTCCTCGTCGAGAGCGACATTTGAATGGTGCTCCGTTATGATGCTGTCGTTTCCGATGAATTCTCTTATTATCTTCGCATTCTGGTCGAGAATACTCAGCAGGGGAGAGGTGAAAATGATTCGCTTCTTCCGATGTGTTTTTGCGTGAGCCACGGCGAATCTCAGCCCCGAGAGCGTTTTGCCTGCACCGGTTGGGACATTGAGCCTGAATATGCCGGGCTCTTCTTCTGCGGCGGCGCGGCAGATGTCGGATATCTGCTTTCTCGCCCCGTCTATCGGTCTTGTGTTTGAAAATTCGCCGAGCTTTTCTTCGATGTGCCCGAGGCACTCGTCCCAATCCGCTTCAGCTTGCGGGAACTCCATGTTTTCCATGAATTCCGCCGTGTCGCGCCTGTCGCCTTCGATAACAGCCGAGAGCAGAAGCCGAGCCAGCAGGTTTATCTGAAATTCATATTCTTCAGCTTGCCGCGCGCTTCTCTTCGGATTGCGCTCTCTTATGCCCGCAATAATTTTAGTAAGCTGTTCTGCGGCTTCGTCAAACTGTGATTTCAGTTCGGCGTCTGAAAAACAGTATTCGTTGAAGTTTTTCTTCGCCTCGTCATAGTCGATGCCGTCTTTTGTCAGCCTGTGTTCAAAGCCGTTTTTGTGGTCGTCATTCACCGCGTCAAACTGCCCGTGATGCGCGCCGACCGCGTAGGCGAGAAGCTCGCGCACTTCATTGTCAACGCCGTCGGACATCTCAAAAATATATCTGACCGCCGCAAAAGTGTGGTTCACTTCGCCGCGCCGGAGCGTGTTGCCGGGCTGTATGTAGTCAAAGAACTTTTTTGTCGCCTTGCCTAAGTCGTGAATATTTCCGCAAAAGCTTCCGACCTTGTCTAATTTGATACATCGCAGCGCCTCTGCGGCATATTTTCCGCTGTTTTCGTTGTGAGCTTTCAGTGTTTGTTCGTCATATTCCGGCGGTTCGGATTTTTCCACGAGCCGCAGGTGAGCTATAGGCTCCATTGTCTCACTTCCCGTATTTTGTTTGTTTCACCATACATTTTTTAGAGAAAATTGTCAACTTAACTGCAAAAACGATGCGATTTTTGTCGAAAGTGATATGAAAACAGAAAATTTAGTTCTTCTTTATAACAAAACTTCCGACGCTGTCGTCACCGAGCGAGGCGATGACGTTCATAAACGTGTTCTTCGACATAACGGCAAAATATCCGCTTGCTTCAAATTTTTCCGGGAAATGCTTTTCGATTTTTTCGAGCGCTGATTTCAGCGCGAAAACAGCCGCCACACCGTGCTTGCAGATGCCGCATGCCCAGCAGTCGCAAGTGATGTTTGCGATCATGCCGTTCTTGTAGTCAAATTCAACTTCGTGCAGCTCGTTTGTGCCGACTATCGCGTGTCCCTTGCTGTCTTCAACGCTGAGATACAGAACCTCGCCGCAGTTGAAGTCAGATTTGCCTATCATTATCGTGTGCTCGTATGCTCCCATGCCCTCGCGGTCGTCGAGATTATAGAACTTGTTCTCCTTCGCGCTCGCGTATTCCTCGTCGGGCTTGGCGGGAGCTTTGAAGTAGGGGAGTATCTTCCCGAACGGCACGGTGATTTTGTCAAAAGAGAACAGCTCGTCGCCGACATAGCAGAACTCGCCGGAGATGTCCGTGTCGATTTTTGCAATTACTCTTTTGTAGTCGGACAGCTTTATTTTGAATGTGTACGACACATCGATGACCTTGCCGCGCTTGCCCTCAAGCTTGCCGTCAACATAGACGAGGTCGCCGACATGCAGGTCGAAAAGATTGTTGTAATATGTGCAGTCAAAGCCGCGCTGCGGGAAATAGACCCTCACGAGCGATTCCCTCGCGGGAGCCTCTTCGGGAGCTTTTGTCTCGGTCTCGGGAGCTTTCTTCTCAACTTCTTTTTCTGCGGTAAAACCTATCTTGAATTTCATATGTATCTCTCCGTTCGTTATTTTCTGATTCTATTCTATCACGGCAGGTGTGTCAAAAAACGGACAGTAAATTTCAAAAGCCTTGTAATTGGCAGCATTTGCAACGGCTTTGTTTCTTGGCGATGACAAGTAGAATGGCGAATAGGGATTTGTCTATTACTCGAGCCATAGCAAAGTAAAAACAAGCGACTCAAACAATTTTTATAATCAGGCTTCTAATAGCCGCGCCGCAGTGTTTGATAAGCCAATGGAGACAAGCGAGGGAACGGCTTGCGAAGCAAGACGCACGAGCACGCATTCGTTCAAGCTCCGGCGCGTTTGCGTGCGAATGTGCCGAGCAACTAATTGAGAGCCGCA